>DATNKA010000249.1:0-5167 GCA_035603655.1 Candidatus Acidiferrales bacterium
TGCGCTGCTCAACGACTATGCCAACAACTACGGCAGCATGACAGGCGATCAGGCGGAAAGCTACATCCGCAAACGTGCTGATGTAGAACAGTCAATCATGCAGCTGCGATTGAAATACATGCCTGCGTTCCGCAAAGTGCTTTCAGGCAGGGAAACTGCATTGTTCTATCAGCTCGACTGGCGGCTGGGCCTCGCGATCGACGTGCAGCTGATACAAGTGCCGCTGATTAATCCGTAATCGCAACCATTCCGAGGGCTAACTGCCGAGACCTGTGGAATTTCTCAGCCAAGCTCTTGCGGCCACCATGCTCAGCACCCTGACGCTCGCCATAGAGTGTGCAGGAATGGCCGTCCTCATCCATTGGGTGCGAGCTTCCTTTGCGCGTGGGATCAAGATGCAAAGCCTCTGGCATACTGCCGTGCTCATGATTCGGTTTACGAGCGTGACGATTCTCTTGCACCTCCTGCAGATCCTGCTGTGGGCAGCTTTTTATCGCCTCCGATGCTTCAGATCGTGGGAATCCTGCTTCTATTTCTCGGCGACCAGCTATTCCACCGTGGGGTACGGCGATATTGTCCTTCCGCCAGTCTGGCGCCTGCTTGGACCGGTAGAGGCGATCATGGGTGTCTTGATGTGTGGAATTTCCGTAAGTGCACTGTTCGCCATTGCCACGCGGCTGATCGGAAACGAAACCCAGTTGGGGAGAAGCCCGATCGCAGCGGACACCGAAAACTCAGCGGGCAGCGGCCAGGCTAGTTCGATCTCAATTCGGCAAAAAGATCCTCAATTAGCCTGAAGATGCTGCGTATACGAAATTGGGTAGTGGTCGGATGCCTTTTGGGTGGGCCACAGTCTCGCGCCGGTAAAAGCTCAAAACGTTGCCTAAAGGGATAGGGATCCTCTTTTTATCATCCGTGTATGCGCCAATAGTCCTTCTCGCTTTCGTTTGCGTCGCGATCGGGTGTAAAAAGCCAGATGACAAGTTTCAGTAAGGCAACGCCCACGAGCGCGAGTAAAATCACCGCGAGCCACTTACTCACGTGACAACCGAAAACATAGCGTGTGAACCAGTTCACTACAAACTCCTTCAATCGATAGCGACAATGAGGAACAAGCAGGGATGGGGTCGCCGATTCTGGCGAAGCCACTTGAAGCACAGTGCCTCCAACGGTCGATTCGCCGGACTAGTCGCCTATTGAATGTTTAGTTTCGCTTAGCTGCCGTGGAGCCAGTTACCACGTCGGCTGGCATTGGAGTCAGCAGCTTCTCAATCGCCCGTTCCATGGTGCGGTTCATTTCAGAAACCACGGAGGGCACGTCGCGCTTATTGACGTCTCCAATCTCCGAAACAGCTTTGCTCCAAACGATCGCTCCAGTGGCGATGCTGGTCATCTCGGCGGAGACAGCAATCTGGACTTTCACGCTGCCCTGATAATCGAGTTCCTCAAGCTTCTCCAGGCGTCCGCTGAGCACGTAGTCGACATCACGGCTTCCGTCGTAGGCCTGCACGTGGGCAAAGACTCCGCTTGCGCGCAGGCGTTCGATGATCGCGTTGGTGACGAAATCACGGGGGGGCATCGCCCAGCGATGGTACGCATAGAGGCCGATCTGTTCGGGAGATGCTTTATAGACAATTGCTCCCTGACGCAAGTAGGTGGGAGCGCGGAATTCGCGGATCGCGACAGTGGCATGCGCGTTCTCCGCAGCAGGCGGGTCCGGCGGCGCAGGCAGGTTGAGGGTGTAGTAGTTTGGGTATCTCACCCTTCCTCCGCAGCTCGCCAGGATCACGAGAGCTGACAGGGAGAAAACGATCGTCGTCACAGTTCTTCTCATACTCATGCGACAGCGACGCGCTCCGAAACCGGCGAGGACGCCTGTCCCTTCACTCGATCGCATCATTTCGGCACCTTCCGATCTTCAGGCTGTTTGATCCGAATCAGGCTCCACGGACGCTGTTTCACCGATTCGGTCAAGTCATCCAGGTTTTGGGTTGCTGTCCGCAGGTTTTCGATTGTGTCGTCGATCTTGTAATCATTTGCTTTCACGAGCACTTGCATGTCAGCCAGCAAACGCTTGGTTTCGAGCAGAGTCTCCTGCAGTTCAGCCAGATCTTTGCGGACGGGCTCGCGCACCTCGCTGACGGTGCCATTCACGTTCTGGATAGTTTCGTCGGCATGCTGGCTGAGCGTATTCAACTGATCGGTAAGGCGGTCAATCTTGGGCCGCTCCGTCGCAAGCATGGCGTTGACGTTATCGAGCAGCTCTCGTACCTTCCGTTGATTGGTTTGGCCCGTCACAGCATTCAGGTTTGCGAGCAGCGTGCGGGCATCTCCGCTGATTCCATGCAGTTCGCCTCGCACTTCGGTGATCAATCCGTTGGCGTTGTCGGCGACGACCGTCAACTTGTCGCTGATCTCGTCGAGGCTCGCGGCCTCCTGCGATGGAATCGTGGACTCCGCGGGCAGACGCTTCGCATCGTTGCTGCCGGTGGTGATGGATAATGCCGCGCTACTCATCACGCTGACCAGCCCCAGCTTGGCCACGGATTTTTCGTTCAATGGAGTGTTTTCTTTCACGCCCAGCAGAATCTCAATCCTGGTAGGGTCCGAGGCGGCGGGCCGTACCGCCGTCACCTTTCCCACATTGATTCCGCCGAACAACACAGACGCCCCCGGTTCCAGCCCGCCGGCGTAGCGCAGATACGTGCGATATGGAACGGTGTGTACGCCAAGCTGTGCGTTGATCAGATAGATCAGCGTGAAGGCCAGGACCGAGAAGCATCCCAGGACGAACGCTCCTACCTTCGCTTCTGTAGTCACTGGTTTACCTCCGACTGCATGTATTTTTCGAAGTAAGCCGAGACGCCGGGCATCTTCGCTATGTTTTCGGGTATGCGATCGAGAAACTGCCGCACCCGCGGATTCTGGCTCGCCTTGATCTCGTCTTTCGTGCCGACCGAACTGAATGAACCCTGATAGAGCATGGCGATGCGGTCGGCAATGCGGAACGCGCTCGGCAGTTCGTGGGTAACAACGATGACCGTCATCTGCAATGCTTCCTTCATGAGTAAGATCAGTTCATCGAGCTCCGCTGCAACGATAGGATCAAGCCCGGCCGATGGCTCATCGAGCACAAGAATCTCAGGGCCAAGCGCAAGCGCCCGCGCCACCGCCGCCCGCTTCTTCATCCCGCCGGAGAGTTCCTGAGGAAGCAACTTCCCAAAGTCGGCCAGGCCAACTGCGGCCAGCTTCATCCAGACCATCAGGTCGACGATTGAGGGGGCGAGCCGCGTATGTTCACGCAGTGGTAAGGCGATGTTGTCTTCCACCGTCAACGAATTAAACAATGCCGCGCTTTGGAACGCCACCCCAATCGAGCGCAGCACTTTTTTCAACTCGGACTTTGAGCACTGCGTAATATCCGTTCCCTTCACGTGGATGCTGCCCGACTTCGGGCGCTCCAGGCCGATGATCTGGCGCAACAAGGTGCTCTTTCCGGAACCGCTTCCACCCAACAGCACCATCGTTTCTCCGTGCTCGATGTCGAGATTCAGCCCATTCAGCACGCGGCGGCCGTCGTATTCAACCACAAGATCGCGGACGGAGATGATGGGCATCAGGGTTTCACCGTGAAATAAAAAATCGCGGTAAACACCGCGTCGGCAACGATGACGAGAAAAGTCGACTTCACTACCGCACTCGTAGTAGAGCGGCCTACAGAATCGGGGCCGCCGCGAACACGGAATCCTTCCAGGCATCCGACGTGAGCGATGATGGTTGCAAATACCACGCTCTTGATGAGTCCTGTGATCACGTCGCGCAAGGTGATGGTGTTGAACACATAGTGGATGTAAAGCAGTGGCGACAGGCGAGTGCTGAAGAACATGAACAGCCCGCCGGCCAATATGCCGAAGAGATTCGCAACGATGCTGAGGCAAGGAACGGAAATCAAAGCGGCCAGATACTTGGGCGCGAGCACAAACTCTATTGGCTCGAGCGCCATGACGCGGAGGGAATCGAGTTCCTCGGTCACCTTCATCGTCCCGATCTCAGCCGCGAACGCCGACCCCGAGCGCCCACTCACCGCAATCGCGGTGAGCAGCGGTCCGAGTTCGCGCGTGAAGCCAACCGCGACCAATTCAATGACATAGTGCAGAGCTCCAAATCGGCGCAACTCCGAGGCCCCCTGCATGGCCAGAATGAATCCCGTGCAAATCGACATCAACGACACCATGGGCATCGCGTCCACGCCGATTTCCAGCATTTGCCTCACGGTGGCCCGCCAGCGGTAACGATTTCCTACAAAGGGCAGCGCCTGCCCCATCGCTCGCAGCGTGGCCCACCACTGAATATTCAGACTTCCGACGTAGTCGAGATGTTCGATTGTTCTTTCGCCGACGCTTTCGAGTACATTCGCCATCAAGACACCTTTTGTCCCGAACCGCTCTCCCCGAAAAGGGCCAGCACTCCGGTGACCTCGAACAGCCGGAGCACGGCACCGCTAAGCCCCCGCAAGCGGAAGGTGATCTGGTGATGGCGGGCGATTCTTAGAGATTCAATCAATGTGGCGACCCCGGACGTCTCAATGTAGGAAACGCCGGCTAAGTCGACGATGATGGTCTGAGGCAATGCTTCCTCCGAAAAAAGAGCTCGCAGGCGATCGCGAAGATCGGGCGAGGAGTCGACATCGACTCGGCCGGTCAGCCGGACCACGGTGTCCTTCCCCTCCTGATCTACTGAGATCTTGAGGTTGCCGCTTGAAGGAATTGCAACACGTATCACCGTTATTCCCAGTCCGTTCTCTGCGATTTGAATACGCGATCCTGATTCACGCCTGTGCGATTCACCATCAGGTGCTTGCATGCAGCCTTCCACAATCATCACCCCAATGAGGCGGCACACTGCGATCGTATTTTCTCCTACGAGTTGAGCGCGGGCGAGATTGTCCTGGCGGTTGGCAAGACAAGTGCTTTACATAGCAGGTGGACACCGTACGTCGACCGGTATAAGAGTTGGAAAGCGATGGAAAGCGATAGTCGCTCTGATGTCACGAGCAATGACGCTTCTGTCAAAGTGAATGACACGTTAAATGGCGCTCAAGCCGCAACGACGGTCCTTGCACGAAAACAGGAGAAAAGAGAAAAGGAGGAATCTGGGCATGAAGCGA
>DATNKA010000250.1:0-4654 GCA_035603655.1 Candidatus Acidiferrales bacterium
CATCGACCGAGTTCCGCGACTGCGATCCGTTGGGGCACACGTTAAGGAATGGCTGAAGGGTCAAATCATTGAGAGTGTTAACTACGCTCACGCGGAAGGCATCGATAAGGAAGAAATTCGAAACTGGAAGTGGCCGGGATAGATGGCGAACAAACTGGCAAAGAAAGACGGTCTCATCCTGGTACTCAACAGCGGGTCGTCTTCGCTGAAGTTCGGCATCTACCGTCCCGGCGAAACCGACGAAGAGCCGATGCTGACTGGGAGTGCGGAAGGTGTCGGACGAGACGATGGATCCTTACACATTCGTTCCTCCGATGGCACTTCCCTTTCGCAGCGCGAGTGTATTCACGAATCGCAGAGCGAAGCCCTGAACGCTCTCGCTGCGGCGATACGAGAACATATCGACAACATGCCGTTGGCTGTCGGCCATCGCGTGGTGCACGGCGGCCCCAACCTTCGCAGACACCAAATCATCACACCACAAGTTCTGGACGAGCTCCGCTCCGCCACCCACTTTGCTCCATTGCATATTCCGCAGGCCCTGTCGCTCATCGCCGCCGCGCAGTCGATCTTTCCTTCGGCCGCGCAGTATGCCTGCTTCGACGACGCTTTTCATCAAACGATGCCGGAGACTGCATGCCGTTTCGCCCTCCCCCAGCGCTACTTTGACGCAGGCATTCGTCGTTACGGTTTCCACGGTATTTCTTACGAGTCGCTGGTGCATCATTTCGGGACAACGCTTCCCCAGCGAGCCATCTTCGCTCACCTGGGGAATGGCTCGAGTCTGTGTGCACTGCAAAGCGGGGCCTCGATCGACACCACGATGGGCCTCACCCCCACAGGCGGCATTCCCATGGCGACACGATCTGGCGACCTGGACCCGGGAGTCATCCTCTATCTTCTGCGGAACCAAAAGCTCGAAGCCGACAAGCTAGAAGATCTGCTCAATCATGAGAGCGGCCTTTTCGCTCTGTCGTCTGGCGAGGGCGATGTTAAGGCGCTCGAAGAACGCGCTCGTTCCAATGATCCCAAAGCCCGACTTGCCCTCGATGTATTTACCATTTCTGTACGCAAGACAATCGGGGCGTATCTCGCCTTGCTGGGCGGGGTGGATTTGTTAGTCTTCACCGGCGGGATCGGAGAACACAGCGAGCACGTTCGATCCTCCGCGACCCGAGGCCTTGAATCACTTGGGCTCACCGCGGACAAGGTTCAGATTGTCCCCACCCAGGAAGAGCGCCAGATCGCGCGCCACTGTCGCGAAATGATGATGCGACATCGACCATGATGCCGCGCTTAAGCCGAACCAGAACGGGAGCCAGCGTTAGTTGATATCGCACGCGCATCTTCTGCTGTCTCTCATCGTCGTTGTCAGCATCGTGCTGATGCTCATCCGTCCCCGCAATATCCCGGAGGTTTACTGGATTGGCGGTGGCGTCCTCTTTCTACTTGTTCTGCAATTGGTGCCACCGCAACTGGCGGGTCGAGCGGTCGCCAAAGCGGTTGACGTCTGCCTATTTCTCATCGGCATGATGTTGCTTTCTGAACTGGCACGCGAGCATGGAGTTTTCGACTGGCTTTCGTCAGTTGCGGTGCGCGGAGCCAACGGCTCCTGCTCAAGGCTGTTTGCGCTGGTCTACGCCGCTGGAACGGTCGTCACGATCTTCATGTCAAACGACGCTACGGCGGTGGTTCTGACGCCAGCGATCCTAACCGCGGTGCGCAAGGCCAAAGTCGAGCCTTTGCCGTATGTTTTCGTCTGCGCTTTCATCGCGAATGCAGCTTCATTTCTTCTCCCGATTTCAAATCCCGCGAATCTGGTTGTCTTTCACAATCAAATGCCGCCGTTAGGCAGTTGGCTCTTATCCTTCGCCGTGCCGTGTCTGCTCTCCGTTGCCGCGACATTCGTCGTGTTGCGCTGGCTCTTCCGGGAGCAACTCTGCGCGGCCATTGAATGCGAGGTGGAGGCGAAAGCACTAGAGGGCAACGGCAAGCTGGTGCTGGGTGGATTGGGGATCATGGTAGCTGTACTGTTAACTGCATCATTATTGGGCAAAGATTTGGGATTGCCCACATGTCTGGTTGCGCTGGTGATTACAGCGGTTGCCTCGATCAAGGCACGATGCAATCCTCTCGCTCTCGCTCGTGAGATGAGCTGGTCAACTCTAATGCTGGTGGCCGGACTTTTTGTAATGGTGGATGCGATGGAGAGTATCGGGGCGCTGCGCTTCACGCAGAAATGGCTAGCGTGGGCCCAGACCTTCGGATCAACTACCGGCGCATTCCTAACTGGATTTATCGTCGGTATCGCGA
The DNA here is from genome assembly GCA_035603655.1 of Candidatus Acidiferrales bacterium. Classification (GTDB taxonomy): domain Bacteria; phylum Acidobacteriota; class Terriglobia; order Terriglobales; family Acidobacteriaceae; genus Sulfotelmatobacter. The sequence continues at coordinate 2,314 of DATNKA010000250.1, forward strand.
ACAACCTGATAAATAATCTACCGCTTGGGCTGATCGCCGGGAGCACTCTTCAGACCGCGCACGCAAAAGGTCTAATAGCAAATGCCGTTCTCATCGGCGTCGACTTGGGACCGAACCTGTCAATCACCGGCTCACTGGCGACCATCTTGTGGCTGATCGCATTGCGTAGAGAAAATCTTGGTGTAAGCTTCTGGGATTTTCTTAAGGTAGGCACCGTGGCGATGCCGGTCGCCCTTCTGGCATCGCTGGGCGGAGCCACGCTGATTCACATGTGGTTTCAGGCTTCGTAGGTCCGTGGTGTCCACGCTTAGGCTCAGGGCATTAAGACATAAGCTGAGCCAGCCTTCGCCGGCCATCTGCACTCAGAGTGGGTAAACCAGCGACAATTGCCCGCGACAAGCGTGACTTGAAACTCCCCGGAACCGACGACCAGGTTGACTCCAGGAATGCACGTTCCGGAGGTAGGGATGCACCGCTTCATAACGAACGGAATGCCCATCAGCAAGGTCTCAAGCATACGGATCACCTATCGATATGACAAAATGGCGGCGCCCGGCTAAAGATCCTCGAATTGCCATAGAGCCGTAGATAGAAAATGGTCCGGACGACGAGTTGAAAATCGAGAACGACATTCCGCTGCCGGCCGCCGGAGCTGGGATCCGAGCCCACAGCGAGGAACTGCGCAAGGAACTCGGCCTGTTCGATCTGGTCATGGCGCAAGTGCTGCTCGTGATCGTGCTCGATTTCTTCGGGACAGCCGCCAAAGCCGGATCGGCACATGTCGTCTTCTGGCTCGTCGCGTTCGTTCTGTTTTTCATCCCGCTCGCGATGGTTGTGGCTCACCTCAATCGATTGATGCCGCTCGAAGGTGGTTTGTATGAGTGGGCACGGCTGGCGTTCGGCGATAAAGTCGGATTTCTCGTGGCCTGGAATTTGTGGCTCTTCGTGATGTTGTACGTGGCCGTGATTGGATTGGTGACCACGACTTTTGTGGCTTACGCCCTGGGCCCTGCCGCCGCATGGATCGCTTCCAGCCGGTGGCTGATCCTCGCTGTTTCTTTCGGGCTGATTCTCGCCATGATGTTTTTGACCGCGCTCGGGCTGCGCGTTGGCAAATGGCTGAGCAATGCGGGTAGCATTGCTACGCTGATCACTCTCGCCATACTGATCGCTACACCGCTATTGAACCGTGGGCAGGGGACGCTCGCCGGGTATCATCCGCTGCGACTGACGATGCCGCCGCTCACCGTCTTCAGCCTCAGCGTTTTCAGCAAGATGATGTTTGGCGCGCTCAGCGGCTTTGAGTATGTCGCGATTTTTGCGGGAGAGTGCCGCAATCCGGCGCGCAATCTCACCCGCTCGGTGCTCATCACCGCGCCTTTCATCGCGCTCATCTATATTTTCGCTACCAGTTCGATACTGGCATTCGTCTCGCCCGAGGCCGTGGACGTGGTCGGCGCAATCCCGCAGGTGTTGCGCTCAGGCTCGCGGGCTTTCGGTTTCGCAGCCTTCATCGTCCCGCTGGCGATTGTTCTCCTGTTCGTGAATTACCCCACATCTTTCAGCGTATACTTCAGCGCCAGTGCGCGGCTGCCCATGGTTGCGGGATGGGACCACCTGTTGCCGGAATGGTTTACTCGACTGCACCCCCGGTACAAAACTCCGGTCAACTCGATCCTGTTTCTGGGAGCAGTAACCCTGGCGGGCAGCGTAGTGGCGCTGATCGGTGTGGGCCCGCAGGAAGCTTACGAACTCTTGCTGACGTGGGCCTTTACCTTCTATGCCATCGCATATCTGGCTCTGTTCGCCATTCCATTCTTGTCGCCGAACGATCGTGGACTTCGCCCGCGATTGTGGTTGCGGCTGGCTGCAGTCTCGGGATTTCTCATGACCTTGCTTTACGTTGTACTCTCAATTTTTCCTATTGTTGATGTGCAGAGCTCGTGGGGGTATTCACTGAAGATTGCCGGCGGCGTGCTCGGAGCGAACGCGCTCGGATGGGCAATCTATCGCGCGGGGCGGCAGAAAGAGGGCGATCGATCGGATGATGGTCCTGGCAATTCTTAGTTGTGAAATCGGCAACCGGCCGCCTCAAGCGACCCAGCCTACGGGAAGCGCACATCCAAACTATAAATTTCCTGCGTGCTCTTATCTCGCATCAGCAGCGGCGAATCATCCGGCGCAAGGCCGACCCAGAATTCCCAGGGATCGAAGCCGCGCGGAATTTCTTTCAGGCTGAGCAAGCGCTCCGTCTTGCCATTCGCCACCGTCACTCGCACCATGTCATCGGTACTGTCGGAATAATCTTCTGCATACAGGTACTTTCCGTCATGTGACCAGT
>DATNKA010000251.1:0-2574 GCA_035603655.1 Candidatus Acidiferrales bacterium
ATGCAGGTGAAAGACGCCAAGAAATTCACGGACATCACCTATATGGATGTTCTGAAGCTGGGGCTGAAGGTGATGGATTCCACTGCCATCAGCTTGTGCAAGGACAATAACCTCCCCATCATCGTCTTCAACCTGAATCAGCACGGAAACATACGGCGAGTAGTCAGCGGGGAGAAGATTGGTTCGAGGGTGAGCGCCTAAGCCAGGGTTTACAGGCCTTCACGGATCGGCCTGATCTTCGTAAGTTCTGATCGGTAGCGATCTGAGCAGATTCGTTGGCGGCTTCTGTTCGGTTTATAATTCAACGTTTTGATTCCTGAACGGTTTAGTGGAGCTCATCCATGGCTGATAGCGGGCCTCTTAAAGAAATTCGGTTGCAACTCAAAACCCGGATGGATAAGGCTGTCGAAGACTTTCGCAAAGCGATGGCGGCTACGCGCACCGGACGTGCCTCGGTGCACATGCTCGACAGTGTCAGCGTCGACTACTATGGATCGCAAATGCCGCTCAACCAGATTGCGCAAGTGCACGCGCCCGAGCCGCAGATGATCACGGTGCAGCCCTTTGATACTTCGCAGGTGGGGGCAATCGAGAAGGCCATTCGCACAGCCGATCTCGGGCTGAATCCGATGAATGACGGCAAACTCATCCGCGTGCCCGTGCCGGCTCTTACGCAAGAGCGCCGCCAGGACATGGTGAAGCACCTGCATCGGGTCCTCGAAGAGCATCGCACCGCGGTTCGCAATATCCGCCGTGACGGCAATGACGCGATCAAGAAAGCCATGAAGGACAAGAAGATTACCGAGGACGATGAGAAGCGATCGCTGGATGAAATCCAGAAACTTACCGACGATGAGATCAAGAAGATGGAAGAGATGAGCAAAGCTAAAGAGAAAGAAGTCCTCGAGATTAAGTAAGAGTCAGCGTCCTTTTCAGCAGGAATGAGGCCATCCGAGTCGCGCGAATGCCCTTTATGCAGCAGCGGCAGCAGCAACCGTTCGCCTTTTTGAACCTCTCCGCCCTGAAGGCGAAGATTCTCAGGCTACGCTTAGGATTACAGCCCTTAGGTTAGCGCCTGAAGGGTCGCACCGACCCCACGCGTCTGGTTTTAGACGGGGACTCACGGCAGCCCTTTATGTGCTTAGGCTTCAGGTCCAGTTAAAATACGAACAGCAAATCTGCCGGGAAGTTGTTTAGCCGGTAGCGTACCAAGAGGATCACTCTATACAGCTTATATCTCCGCTCTGAAGGGCGGAGTTTTACGCCGCCAGGCGGATAATCGAAATGCTGAAGATATGAAACAGGTGGTCCATGCCGCGTGTCCGCACGATTGCCCCGACGCTTGCGGAGTGTTGATCACCGTAGAGGGTGGCCGCGCCACGAAGATTCAGGGGGACCCGCGGCATCCGGTAACCCGCGGATTTTTGTGCGCGAAAGTGGCGAAGTACCTGGACCGCGTGTATTCGCCGGACCGCGTGTTGTATCCCATGCGCCGGATAGCGGCAAAAGGGACGGCGGGGGAGCGGAGCTGCGCTCCGCATGGACAGCCGGGAGCCTGCCCTGAGCCTGTCGAAGGCGCAGCTGTCCCCTCACAAGCCTGGCAGCGCATTACGTGGGATGAAGCGCTGGACGAGATCGCTCAACGCCTCCGCAAGATCATTGCCGAGTTCGGCAGCGAAGCAATTCTGCCGTATTCCTATGGCGGAACTTTGGGCGCTCTGAACGGGGCCTCCATGGACCGCAGATTTTTCACGCGCCTTGGGGCTTCAGAATTGGAGCGCACAATCTGTTCCTCGGCCGGTGAAGCTGGGCTGGAGTCTGTCATGGGTGTCAAGCTCGGGACTGAGCCCGAGCAGTTTGTCAACTCCCGCTACATCATCGCCTGGGCCTCGAACATTCATGGCAATAATGTCCACCTCTGGCCGTTCATTGCGGAAGCACGTCGCCAGGGTGCAAAGCTAGTTGTCATTGATCCCTATCGCACCCGCACCGCCGCCTGTGCCGACTGGTATCTGCCGATCAATCCCGGCACGGACGCGGCGCTGGCCCTCGCTATGATGCACGTCATCATCGGCGAAGGGCTGCATGACGCAGACTATGTGGCCAGATACACCCTGGGCTTCGACGAGCTGCGAGAGAAAGTGAAAGCATATCCGCCTGAACGCGCGGCCCGGTGGACCGGAATTGCTGCCGAAGACATACGCAAACTGGCGCGCGAATATGCCATGATCAGGCCGGCAGTCATTCGTGTGAACTATGGTGTACAGCGGTCCGAAGGTGGCGGGATGGCGACGCGTGCCATCTCCATGCTGCCTTGCATCACCGGATCGTTGAAGGAAGCCGGCGGTGGAATCCATCTGTCGACGAGCGGCGCCTTTGATCTCAACAAACACTCTTTGAGGCGGCCCGATCTCAGACCCCAGGGTGCGAAAACTCCCAGGGTGGTGAACATGGTAGAGCTCGGCAAGGCGCTGAATACGCTGAGCGATCCCCCGTTAAAAGCTTTGGTGGTCTACAGTTGCAATCCTGCGGCGGTTTGCCCGAACCACAACGAGGTCGTGCGTGGCCTCAGTC
>DATNKA010000252.1:0-2274 GCA_035603655.1 Candidatus Acidiferrales bacterium
AAAGCTCGCGCGGCGCGTCAGCCGGCGGCGGCAATAACTTCGACCAGCGTACGCCAGAACCGGAGCACGCGGCCACAGCGTCAGGGCCCATCACGGATGAGGACATTCCGTTCTAAGCTAGAAAGCAGCTCAGGGGTTCCGACTTTCAACAGTGTGCTCGATACTAATGCGCCGTCGGCGTAGCACCTTTCTTCGCTATCGCCTTCTTCAACGCGAACACGATTGGCACGCAAGCGAAGCAAGCCAATGCCATGTAGCGGAAGTCATCCACGTAGGACCACAGACGCGCCTGTCCAGTCAGGGCCTGATTGATAAGTCCATAGGAGCGCTGCAAGGCGGTGGTGGACGAGGCTCCTTGGGAACTCAAATATGCTTGCATGCCTTGGATGGTTCCTTGGACCGTGATACGTCCGGGAGCGAGCGAAGCGACCAGTTCGTTGCGATGAACTTGTTCGTGCCGCGAGACAATCGTGTTTACCACGGAGATTCCGATGCTGCCTCCGATATTGCGCAGCAGATTATAGAGGCCGCTGGCATTGCCGATCTCTTCGTTCTTCAGGAACGCCATTGATGTCGTCGCCAGGGGAACAAAAATGCAGCCCGAACCGAATCCGCTGATCAGGATGGCCCACAAAAACGTCCACTGGCCGATCGAAAGATTCACCTCTCCGAACCACAGGCTGGCGACACCGAACAAAGAAAAGCCGAAGGCGATGAGCCAGCGGTTGTCCATTTTTGCGGTCAGGTATCCGATGATCGGCATGGCCACAATCGCCCCAATGCCGCGCGGACTCACCGCCCATCCCGCCGCGAGTGCCGTATATCCCATCAGTTCCTGATAGAAGAGTGGCAACAAGGTCACCAGGCCATAGATCAGCGCGCCGAACAACCCAATGAGCACACATCCGATGGCAAAGTTGCGGTGCCGGAAGACGCGAAGATCCACCAAGGGCCGCTCATGGCGAAACTCTCGAATGAGAAACGAGACGAAGCTGGTGGCCAAGATGGCAGCTGCCCAGCGAATCCAGGTGGCGCCAAACCAGTCATCTTCTTGTCCCTTGTCGAGAATGATTTGCAGCGCCCCAAGCCAGACGGCCAACAGCCCTAAGCCGATGCCATCAAACTTGCCGGGATGCGCGTCTTTGATATACGGAGGGTCTACCACGTAGCGGGAGATCATGAAGACGGCGAAGACACCGACTGGAATGTTGATGTAAAACGCCCATCGCCAGGAGTAAGAGTCGGTAAGCCATCCTCCCAGCGTTGGCCCTAACACGGGCGCGACCACAACTCCTAAGGCGAATACAGCCATGGCCAGCCCACGCTTTTGCGGAGGGAAAGTCTCCAGCAGAATCGATTGCGACAGCGGTTGCAGCGCCCCGCCTCCCGCGCCTTGCACCGCGCGCGCAATCAGAATCCAAGCCAGGCTCGTGGCCGATCCGCAAGCGAACGACGAGATCGTGAAGATTGTGATACAGATGATGAGAAATCTCTTCCGCCCAAAGCGCAATGAAAACCAGGAACTGGCTGGCAGAACGATGGCGTTCGCCACCAGGTAACTGGTAAGCACCCAGGTAGCTTCATCGTTCGTGGCCGACAAACTGCCAGCGATGTAAGGCAGGGCGACGGCGGCGATGGAGGTATCCAGCACTTCCATGAACGTCGCCAGCATGACTGCGATTGCAATCAGCCAGGGATTGCCTCCGCCTGGAGCGGAACCGCTGCGTGCCGGTTGTGGCGTCATTGGTCTTTCTGGCCCAAGGCTCAGGTCCGAATGAGCCTTAAAGATGCGCTGGCAAGCTGTGAGGTTTCAACCTGTTTTTATTCGATGGTCCTGATTTGCGCGGACCTAAGCAACGGTCAGTTTAACTTCGACTATGATGATTGGCGGAGAAACATCCATGGCCGAACAACTAGCCGATAAGAAATGCGTTCCCTGCCGCGGCGGGGTTCCACCGCTCAAGGGAAAAGAAGTAGATGCGCTGCATAAAATCGTTCCGCAGTGGACCGTGGTCAAAGAGCATCACCTCACGCGCGAGTACAAGTTTCCCGATTTCGCCCAGGCTCTCGAGTTCGTTAACCGCGTGGGAGCGCTGGCCGAGGAGCAAGGGCACCATCCAGACATTCTGCTGGCATGGGGCAAAGCCGGAATCACCCTATGGACTCACAAGATCGACGGCCTCACCGAAAGCGACTTCATCATGGCGGCCAAGATTGACCGGATTCTAGGGGCGTAGCGGATAGCGGCGTCGATATTCAACGCTGTGATGCAGG
>DATNKA010000253.1:0-3681 GCA_035603655.1 Candidatus Acidiferrales bacterium
TCTACCTTCGCGCCCTCTGCGAGGACAGTAGAGGGGTGGCTGGCGCGAACTTCAGGCGGGGCTCCCGAAATCGTCAGCCAGGAGAATTCGCGCTGCCGTATCTCAATGTTGTGGGTCTGATCGTAGATCGCGCTATCGAACGACACTTTGCTGTCGCTATAGCAATGCAGGTTGCGAAATCGTATATCGCTGGAGTTGGTAATGCTGGCCGCGTATTTGAACGGCTGATAGCTGCTTACCACCCGATACATGTGCAGGTTCGCGAAGGTGATGTTGCTGGAGTCTCGAACGTCGAGCGGCAGAGCGAAGCTGCCCTCGCCGCGCTCCTCTTCCGTCTGCAATGCGTAAATCTGCCAGTTGGAGGCGTGGTCCAGAACTACTTCGTTGCGAACATGATGCTCGCTCGAAAGTTCGTAAATTCTTCCCTCGGTTGACGTGTTCGAGATATAAAGCCCCGCTTGCGCAAAAGTGCTTGGCGTCCAAATGCCCACGAACGTGCCGCCGCCGGTGATCCACAGGCTGGGATATTGACTGTCCCAGAGCCGATTCGGATTGGAATCGGCCGTATGGTTATCGTTATAAATCTGCTTCCATACTTTGCGCGCCTCTTCCGCAGTGGCGTCAGGATCGATCGTGCCATGACCTCCGAGAAAGCGAACATCGTTCATCATTGAATCCGTGCCGGACATCCACTTCGCCGCGACCGCTCGGGGATTGATCCCGTTGGTGTAGAGGCCGATGCCAGTGACGATATTCGTCCCGCCCTTTGGAGTTTCAAGCAGCGGCTTCGGACCGCCAACGCCCTCAAAACCTGGAGTTGAATCGGCAAGCAAGATTCGTGTGACGCTGGGATGTAATCCGATGAGCACTGTATCCGGTCGCAGCGTGATGGTATCGGTCACGCGATACTGGCCGGAGGGCAGGTAAATCGTGCGGTGATGGGCGATGGCATTGCGGAGCGCGTCGGTGTCGTCGGTCGTGCCATCGCCCTTGGCCCCCAGACTACGGACATTGACCCACGTGTCAATCGGTGGCAGATCCAGGATGTCAGACTTGGCTGGAGCTGGTAAGGCAGTCAGAACGGTTGTCTGATAAACATCTTGAATCGCGGGTATGGAGCTGATGTCCTGATATTGAAGTCCATGAGAAAAAGTCTTAACCGCATATAGCTCGGCGGGAGCCGCCACGCGCTTTCCGCTCTCGCGGTGTGCCGCAAACACGGGAACTTTCCGGCAGACAACGTTCTCCATGTTGATCTCGGTACGAGCACTATTCTCATTGCTGATGACGACGGCGGGGCCGCTGATATCCTCCATACGCCCATCTTTTATCCAGAGCTCTTCGGAATATTGAGGATCGATCGAAATCGCCGTGGGAACATTCTTGAACTGTGGACGGATCAGCGTGAGTCCGGCTTCGTGTTCTCTGATGGCCGCTTCGCGTTGACCCTCAAAACTGACGTCGATCAGGGTAAATTGCCATCCCGGAGAAGGCTTGCGGGTCCAGATGCCGTATCGGCCCCCATAAAAGTGCAGGTCTTCGGCGACGTTGCCGCCATCGTGAATTCCCGCAAGTCCCGAGCCAATGTGGAAATCCATGTGCGCCAGATAGCAATGTTGGGCATAGTGAGCGCGTATGCCCACGGCCCCGGGATTTCCATCTTGAATTTCAATATTGATATTGCTCATTGCGGAATAGAAAGTTCCCGGGGTCGCATCCGGCGGAGGCTGATTGGCGCGAGGCCGAGCTCCGGCAAAGAACACCATATACGCCGGCTCTTGCTGAAAACCGGGTGTGTTTGCGGCAAGCACAAAACTGGGCCGCGCACTTCCAAAGCCGATTAAGCGAATTCCCGGCCAGATGTAGATTGTCTTGGTCAGGCGATAGCGCCCGGGCGGAACGAACAGAATTCCTTGATTCGTCTTCTCCTGAACCGTGTTGATCGCCTGTTGCAGGGCAGCGGAATCGTCCGCGACTCCATCGCCTTTCACGGGAAAATTATCCTGCGTCAGATAAATTGCTTTCGGATCGTCCAGGCGGGCGGAATAATAGGAAGTCCCGGACAGGGGGACAACCGACAACAATATCGCCGCTGCTAAGAGGGTTCTCATTCGGATGAAGCGCCGGTGATGGCTACTGCTTCTGATTCGTATCCTGGTGCTCGTCTGTGCCTTGCTGCTGATGCAGGTCGCTATAAATGGTCCGGAGTTTTTCTTTCATCTCCTTGTACTTCTGATACTGCTCCAATTCATGCTTGGCTTCCGCTGGCCGCCCCGTCTGCCGATAGACAGCACTCAAGCGGAAATGCGCCAGAACACTTGTGGGATCGAGCTTCAGAACTCGTTGCAGAAGCGGTTCCGCTTTCTGCGGCTGGTCCATCGTCATAAAAACCTTTGCCAGGCCGATGTTTGCTTCCGGATCGTTAGGCTGCAACTGCAAAGCGCGGCTGTAACGCCGGCTCGCTTCTTTTAGATCATCCTTTTGAAGAGCGATATCGCCCAGCCTGCTTTCTGCCTGTTCATCGGAGGGATTCGCTTCCAACGCAGCCTGGTACTCTTGCTCGGCTTCTCGCCGGCCTTCTGTAGTCGACAAAGTACCGAGCATCTCGGCAAGCTCGAAATGGAGTCCCGGAAGTTGCGGGTCGATCTTAAGCGCCGCTCGGTAGTTCTCAATCGCTTCCGCGGCATTTCCGCGCTTGGCCAGTTCGTGCGCCATCGCCTGATGTAAGCGGGCAGAATTTGGATTCACCACGGATAGGCTCAGCAAAGACTCAGCCGCCAGATCCGAATAGATCCGGTAGGAGGTATAAAGAACAGCTTCGTTCGTCGGATCCAGCTTCCGGAGATCGCTTACCACGGCCGCAGCTTTATCCAGATTCTCCGTTCCAGAGTAGATTTCGATCAGTTCGATTCCGGTCTCATTCCGGATCTTCTGGTCCTGCACTTTTGGAAATGCTTCCTCCAGATCGCGCCGGGACGCGTTGAAATCTCCCGTCCGCTTTTCTGCGATGCCTAGAAGAGCCTGAATCTTCGATAAGGCAGGCCGTAGCTTCAGCGCCGCCCGGAGCTCTGGAATCGCATTCGCATAGTCCCCCTGAAAGAAAAGCAGCACACCGATGTTGCCGAGCGCATCTACATTCTTGGGATCGAGGGCAACAATTGCTCGAAATTCCGGCACCGCCAGGTCGGGCCTGTTCTCCTTCAAGTATTCCGCAGCCTTGCGATTGTGCGATTCGATTTCCTGCTGCCGGCCAGGGTTGGTTTGAGAGAAAGCCGAAAGCAACCCCAGAAACAGGATGACCCAAAACCAGGCAACAACTTCTTTGGTGCTCATTTCACGATTGTACGGTCGGTCAGGCCCATCTTGGATTTGTCCGCGAGCACAAAGACAGGTAAGGACAGCAGTCAATGCCGTCCTTACCCTGATTGCGTTCTGCTAGAACGTGACCCGCGCGCTGAGTTGGCCACTGCGAGGAGCAACCGCGACACCGTTGCCAAGGGTTGCATCGTTGATCTGCCCGAAATTAGCTGCGCCGAAGATCTGGCCCGGGATGTTGAGGCTAGGATGGTTGAAGACATTGACCCAGTCGGAGCGCAACTCAAGATGAACCCGCTCGCCGAAGTTAAAGTCCTTAGCCAACGACATGTTAAAGACCACCAGGCGCGGGCCAGATCTTCGGCG
>DATNKA010000254.1:0-8839 GCA_035603655.1 Candidatus Acidiferrales bacterium
GGAGCGAGCAAACGGCTCATGCTCGACGAGAATCGCCACCACATCCCAGCCATCTGGCGACCGCGCTGTTTTCCGGCCGGAGTAAGCGTGTAGTATTTTCGCGGGTGTCCAGCATCCGATTCCACCCACTCACTTCGCAGCAGGCCCAACACTTTCAACCGGCTGAGTAGCGGATACACGGTTCCCTCCGAAACGATCAACTCGGAATCGGTCTCCAATCGCCGCAGAATTTCAAGGCCATAGAGCTTTCCGTCCCATAAGGCAGCCAGGATGGCCAACTCCAGACATCCTTTGCGGAGTTGGATTTCCCACTTGTCTACGGCCTCCTGATCGCTCGGGTCTCGCTCCTTCATTCCTCAATACCTTGTACTACAAGGTATCATGTTGTCAAGACCAAAGGAGAGCCCATTTTGAACGCCAGTTAGTTTCTATTGGCGGCCAGCGTTTGCGGATTAAACGTAGCCTTTCTTCTTCCAGACCGCCCAATCGGAGCGCACAGCTTCGAGCATGGCTTCAGCGCCATGGTGCAGCCACTTTCCTTTTTGGTTGTCGATATGGCGCAGAACTGCTTTGCGGGCAGAGGTAGTGCCCAGATGGATGTTGGCGGTTTCCCATCCCATCGTGTGGATCAGTCGGAGTTCGATGTCAGGTGCGCCCAAGGAAGCGAGTTCAATACGAGAGCAGTCAGGGGCCAGGCGACGAACGATCCAGCGCCCGCGCAACTGGACAAAAGGATCGGGACAACGGACGGCGCGGTTGATAATGGTTTGGTAGAGGATCTCGGCGGGCCCTTTGTTTTCTTGCGCCCACCACGCCGAAGACTGGACCAGCGCTTTGGCTTCTCGGGCGATGTGTCCGCCATGCCAGTCGGCAATGGCGACATAGCGGGCATGACCGAGACTGCCAAGTCCGGCAATGCGGTGCGCCAGACGATAGCGAATGCCGACCGCCGGCAAGAGATGTTCAAGGGCGTCGACAGCACTGACGGGGGCTTCCCCTCTAAGAGTGGGGAGTGCGTCCATCTTCCGCCAGAAACGAACCGGATCGCGGAGTCCGCCCTCAGCCACGAGCCGCAACCACTGATGTTGCTCGCCAAGAACGAAGGCGCGACCTTCGGCCAGCACACCTTCACGATAGCCTTCGAGCATGGCGTCGCAGATGTCCTCGCGTTTTAAAGGTAAGCGGCCGGCTTCGACGGCGAGATGGGCGCTGACCGCGAGTCTTACCAGATCGATGGCGTAGGCCATGGGCGACGCTTCGTCGAAGTCGTTGATACCCCAGATGAGGCGGCCTTCGATGTCACGCCACGTGCCAAAGTTTTCGATGTGTAGGTCGCCCACCGCGAGCACGTGCGGAGCTTTGGAGAGATCGGGGCAGATCTCGGGCCAGAGTTGCGCCCAGCGATAATAGGTGCCACGGAAGAATGAGAACAGTTCCGCCTTCATGCGGGCGTGTTTCAGGCGTAGGTCTTTCTTATCGATGTGAGTACGCTCGGCCAACCAAGCCTCGAACTGGCGGGTGGCTTTGACGACGTTCATGCGGGCAACGATAAAGATCGAGCGCAGCAGACGTTAAATGGATCGAGGCTTTTCATCACACAGACCGAATAGCGTGGTTATCCGCGCAATTCTGAGAGAGCTTTGCGCGCGTCGTTGTTATTAGGATTGATCTTCAACACGTGCTCCAGTTGCTGGCGCGCCTGCGCTGGCTGGTTAGCCTTTTGATAAGCCAGCCCCAGATGATAGTGAACCATAGGATCGTCCGCCGCGCCTCGCTTCTCATTGAGCCGCAGCGATTCCTGGAACAGATCAATTGCGGACTGGTAGACGCCCTTGTGGAAATAGGCCCAGCCGAGTGTATCGGCGGCATTCGACGAGTTCGGCATCCCGCGCCGCGCCGTCTGCGCCATGGCTAGCGCCACGTCGACGTTACCGCCCTGCTGCAGCATCACATAGGCGAGGTTGTTTGAGGCCAGCGGATTATCCGGCTGAATCCCGAGCGCCTTCTGATACATTGCTTTTGCATCATTCCAGTTGCCTTGCGATTCATACATCTCGCCGGCAAGAATGTAGAACGCGATCTCGCGCGGGTGTTCTTTGATGGATTGCTGATACAAGGCAAGAGCCTGGGCGACCGAGCCTTGCGCCGCCTGCACTTCGCCCAGCTTCAAGAGCGCATCAGAATTGTTCTTGTCGAGTTCGATAGCTTTATGGAAAGCATCCGCAGCGCCGCTGAAGTCTTTTTTCTGAAACAGTGCTGTGCCCAGCAGATCATAGAAGCCGCCAGTACCCGGCGATTTGGCGATTTGTGCGCGCGCGGCGGCCACGGCCTGATCGAGTTGCTTTTGTGCCAGGTAGACATTCATGATCCCTTGCAGGGAGTCAGTGGACGCGGGGTCTTTTTCGAGCGCCTGCTGGTAAAACTTGATGGCATCCGCGTATTGCTTCTGCAACTGATGAAGGTTGCCCATTTGCACATAGGGCGCCGCACTGGCCGGAGCCAGGCTCATCGCTTTCGTCAGGTCTTGTTCCGCACCTGAATATTTTTGGCGATTCATCTCCGCCAAGGCGCGCATCAGGTACCCATCGGGAGCCTTCGGTGCGCTGCTGATGATTTGCTGGGCCGTCTGCGTGAGGGCATCAAAATCGCCACGGTGCATTTCCGACGCGGCCAGGGCGCGTTGCGCGTCGGTGAGATCAGGGCGCAGACGGACGGCCTCGCGCCACTCCGCCTCCGCGCGTGCATCGTTGCGTTGAAGGTCAAAGGCTACGCCGAGCTGATAGTGGGCCACGGCGTTGCCGGGGTCGCTTCTGAGAGCCTGCTGCAAAGAGTCCACCGCACCGGCTGCATCGTTCTGCCGTATTTGTATCTCGGCACGATAGACTAGGGCGTCTAAGTCGCGCGGGTTAGTTTTCAGGAGCTCATTATTCAGCTTACTGGCTTCCTCCAAACGATTCTTCAGGATCAAGAGCTGAACATAATTTCTCGTGACCTGAGCATCCCGGGGATGATCGCTGGAAAGTGAGGAGTATTCCGCGGTGGCTTTGTCCAGATCGCCAGTAGCGAAATAAAAATCGCCTAACATGCGGTAGCCCTCGGAATTGTCCGGAAGCTCAGTTTTGGCCCGCTTCAGCAGCGCTTCTGCTTCGGTTTTCTTGCCTTCCACCAGGTACAGGCGGACCAGCGCCTCCCGAGGGGCGGCTTCCTTGGGGGCTAGTTCGATGGCGCGTCTAAACTGCTGTTCGGCTTCGGGTATGCGGTTACGCGACTGGTAGAAGCCTCCAAGAGCGAGTTGGGCATTCATGGCCTTGGGATCGAGCTCGGCGGCTTTCTTGAAGTTGGCCTCGGCTTGATCGAGCAGGTTTGAGCGCAGTTGCAGGATAGCCAGGTTGAGGTACGATTCCGAGCGGGTAGGACCGGCAGAAATTGCTTTCTGCATCTCCTGCATTGCCGCGCCTGCATTGCTCTGAGCGGCGTAGTAGTTGGCCCAGGCTTCGAACACCTCGGGATTCTGCGGCTGCTTTTCGTGGAGAAGATCGAGATGGACGCGTGCCTGTTTCAGGTAATCATCATTGGACGAGCCATCCTGATTACGTGCCGTGACTAAGAGATTGGCCAGGTCGATGTGGGCGCGATAGTTGTCGGGAGCCAGCTCCAGGGTGCGCGAAAGCTCCTGAAAAGCGCGGGAGCTGTCGCCCAGCTTGAGATAGGTTTGCCCTAGCTGGTAATGCGCCTGGGCGAAACCCGAGTCCAGTTGCACCGCATTGGAATACTGGATGGCGGCTTCGCGGTACTTCCCCTTGTCGAAATAGCGGTTCCCACTCTCCAGAAATTTCTGTTTACGCACGTTGGGATCACGCGAGCACCCCGTGAGCAAGGCAGCGACGAAGAACCCAACGAGAAAGAGGCGAACGACCACAGAACGGCTCATGTTTTCTCCAAAGCAGGCGCGACGGCGTATGTTATTACGAATTTCTGGACGTTACTCCAAGGTACTCGAATACCGGCCCTAAATAAAGTTACTGGCGTCATACCAGGGAGGCACGCCGACGCTATCGCCGCGGCAAACAAAGGTCAGGGCACGGGCAGCCCTGCCCGCTCTAAAACAGAGTTTACTGCAAAGTATGGCTGGACGCTCCAGTATCCGCACTTCCGGTGATGTTGTAGCGCTTCAGTTTGCGGTAGAGGGTGGCGCGACTGATGCCGAGCATGCGTCCAGCGAGGGCTTTGTCGCCTTTGACTTGTTCGAAGACGCGCTGGATGGTGGCCCGTTCGATGTCTTCGAGGTCGGTGGTGGACAGCGGAGCTGAGGCTGCACCGTCAGTGGAACGCAATTCGGCGGCCGCGAGATCAGAAACCAATTCGGGTGCGGAGTCTGACGAGGTCCGGGACGCGCGCGAATCGAGGCTGGCAATGGAGGGAGGAAGATCGCCAATGTCGATGAGCGCACCGTCGCCCAGGGCGACGGCGCGCTCGATGCAGTTTTCCAGTTCGCGCACATTGCCTGGCCAGTCGTAATTCATCAGCACTTTCATCGCGGCGTTAGACACGCGCAGGTCCGCGCCGGGAGCGTAGCGTTCGCAAAACCATTGCACCAGCATAGGAATATCGCTGCGGCGCTCGCGCAACGCGGGGACGTGTACGGTGACGACGTTGAGCCGGAAATAAAGATCCTTGCGGAAGGTACCGTTTTTATAGGCGGCCTCGAGATCACGGTTGGTGGCGGCGATGATCCGCACATCCACCTTGACGCGCTGATTGCTGCCCACGGGGCGCACTTCCTTTTCCTGCAACACCCGCAGCAGCTTGGCCTGCAACTCGAGCGGCAATTCGCCAATTTCGTCGAGAAAAACCGAGCCCGTATCGGCGGATTGAAACAGTCCCTGCTTGGATTTGAGGGCGCCGGTGAAGGCTCCCTTTTCGTAGCCGAAGAGTTCGCTTTCGATCAGCGTGGGTACGAGCGAGCCGCAATCAACCGCGACAAAGGGACGGTTGGCAAAAGCTCCGCGAAAATGAATGGCGCGGGCGATCAGCTCCTTTCCGGTGCCGCTTTCGCCGGAGATGAGGACGGAAGTGCGAGTGTCCTTGAGACGAGAAGCCACGCGCAGAACCTCCTGAACCTTGGCGGACGAGCCAATGATGCCGTGCACGGCGGTTTCGGAATCCGTACGCTGGCGCAGGAATTCGTTTTCCTCGACCAGTCGAATTTTTTCGGCCATGCGGCGCAGAAAAAGCCGCAGTTCTTCCAGTGGAGAAAACGGCTTGGTGATGTAGTCGTAGGCCCCAAGCCGCATGGATTGCACAGCCGTTTCAATAGAACCGTGGCCGGTCATGAGCGCGACTTCGGTGCGGGGCAGAAGTTTTTTTGCTCTCTCCAGGAATTCCAGGCCCGACATCTGTGGCATGACCATATCACTGAGGATCATGTGCACGGGTTGCTCTTCGAGCAGAGCCAGAGCCGACTCGCCGCTATCGGCTTCGAGGCAGATGAAACCCAAAGCCTCGCCCACCGTCATGCACAGCTTGCGAATGCTCTGCTCGTCGTCGACGACCAGCAGGCGGATGCGGAGTTCTTCCTTGCCGAGCGCTGGCCTGTAGAGTTTGGTCTTGTCGAGGTCTGAACTCACCGGGCTTTCCCCATAGTTTTCTCGACCGCGTTGATCAGGTCCTGCACACGGAAAGGCTTCTCCAGATAGAGCGCGCCGATCTTGCGGAGGGTGGTGACAGTCTCTTCGTTGGCATAGTCGCCGGTGATGATGACAACTCTATCGACGAGATCGGGGCGATGGGCGGAAATCCAGGAATGGACCTGGGCTCCGTCGACGCCGCCGGGTGTGCGCATATCGGAGACTACGCCGAGGTATTGGCCTTTTTCCAGAAGGCGCAGAGCTTCGGCGCCGGATTCGATGCAGACGACTTCGTATCCGCTACGCTCGAGCGTGGCGCTGACTAGAGCCATAATAGAAGGCTCGTCCTCAATGAGGAGAACTGGCAAGAGAGAGGGGCGGAGGCCTGGGCTTGTCATTTCTTTAATACTCCTGCGGCCACACCCAGTGAAGCGATGTGGGGCGCTGCGGGAAAGCGGACGATAAAGGTGGCTCCCTGTCCGTCGGTATTGTTGTGGCAGAGAATTTCCCCCCCGTGCTCCTTCACGATGCCGTAGCAGATACTGAGGCCGAGGCCAGTTCCCTTGCCAACCTCTTTGGTAGTGAAGAAGGGATCGAAGATGCGATCAGGATGAGAGATGCCGCAGCCATTGTCGCAGAAAGAAATTTCGACGGCGTTGCCGGCCTCAATAGTCGCAATTTCGATACGAGCGGGGCGGCCGATCTCGTGTACTGCGTCGTAAGCATTATTCAAGATGTTCAGAAAAACCTGCTGCAGTTGATGAGCGTCACCGTTGACGTCCGGGAGTCCCTCGTCAAGGTGTTCGACGATGTCGATGCCGTGGCTGTTGAAGTCGTAAGAACGCAATTGAATCGTGCGACGGAGAATTACGTTGACTTGCACAGGGTTGCGCTGGGGCGGCATCTGGCGGGCAAAGCTGAGCAAGTTCTGCACGATCTGTTTGGTGCGCTGAGCTTCCTGCAGGATGACGCGGAGATCCTTGCGGGCGGTTTCTGGAAGATCGGGGCTTCCGAGGAGTAGATCGGCGAAACCGAGAATAGCCGTCAGCGGATTGTTCACTTCGTGGGCAACGCCGGAGACCAGTTGTCCCACGGCGGCCAATTTTTCGGCGTGAACCAGTTTATCCCGGAGTTCGGCGGAGTCCGTGATGTCCGTCATGACTACAACGATGCTATTGATGTTGTTTTCCTCGTCCCGCATGGGACTAAGGTTGACGGAAAACTGGCCAGTGTGGCCGTTCGCGCGCATGATTTGCAGTTCCAGGTTGTCGACCTGTCCACCGCGCAGGATGGTCTGCAGCGCATCCGAAAGCGGGCGGACATAGCCAGGAGCCGCCAGTTCAAGCAGGGGATGACCCAAGAGTTCGCGCTGTTCGAACCCAGCCTCGTACCAGCGGCGGTTGGCGTAGCTGATGAGGCCGGCGGTATCAGAAACCAGGATTAAGCTTTGCGTGTTGCTAAGTATCTTCCCCGAAAAGTCGCGTTCGCGTTGCAGTTCCGACTGGTAAGTGTGCAGTCCGGTGACATCGAGCATGAGGCCGCGAATCTGCACCAAACGGCCCAGATTGTCATACATGCCAAAAGCGTTGATCAAGACATAGATGGGAGAGCCGTTTTTGCGGCGAAGCGTAGCTTCAAAATTCCGCATGTGACCATTTTCTTCAAGGGCCTGGCTGTGGAACAGCCGCTGCTCGGGAGTGGAATAGATCTGGGTAGCAATATCTACCTGAAGAAGTTCATCGCGGCTGGCGTATCCCAGCATCGCCACCAGGGCGTCGTTGACTTCGACAAATCGGCCTTCGGGAGTACTGAAGAAAAGTCCCTCTTGAATATTGTCGAACAATTCGCGATAGCGGCGCTCGGCCTCGCGGCGGTCGGTGATGTCTTTCAGGACGTGGATCGTCTGCAGACGTTCGCCGGCGGCACCGTGAATTCGCGAAGTGGAAACCAGATAAGTGCGGTCGAGCGCAGGATGAACGTATTCGTCTGTGTCATCGCCCATGGCCCGGCAAAATGGGCACGAGTAAAGGGCCGGTTCAGTGGTCAAAGCCAGGAGCGCCCGCATGTTAACGCCGATCAGTTCGCTGGGAGCAACCCCGATCATGGCAGCGAGAGAGCGATTCACGCGTAAAACCTTATCTCCCTCGTCGTGCACGACGATCAGGTCGGTGATGGCGTCGAAGATTTCCATCCAATGGCGGTTGGCCAGCTCAACCCGCGTGAACAACCGGGCATTATCCAAGGCCATGGCGGCGTGGCCGGCGATGGCCTCGATCAGATCGCGGTCTGCGGACGCGAGCGGGTGAGCGCGTCCCGAGAGGCAGAGCAAACCAGCGAGTTCTCCGTTGGAAGCGGGTAGACGAACTACCACGCAGTCGTTCCACCCCAAATCCGAGGCCAGTTCTGCACCGAGAAGATCAGGGGCGTCGCCGGAAACAATGGTATCGATGTGCTTGCTGACGAACTCGCCGAGCGCGCGCGCGAACCGCTGATGCAGTGCCGTATCGTCGGTGCGCGCGCGAATCTCGAGGGTCTGCGTGTCAAGGTCGGGATCCTGGATTGGATGGTCTTGGGTCGTATCGTCGTAGATTGCGTTGTCGTAGATGGAATGAGCGCGCACCGGACGGTCCTGACCCGCATGCTCGTTCGCAGGATCCTTTTTGCGCAGAGGTTCCGATTCTGCCGAACTCTCGGGAAGAATGTTTTTCGGGAAGCCTTCCCGATGGCTATGAGCGCTTGATCGGGCTTGAAGAGCAGCCGGCAGTGGATGCAGCGCCACTATCTGGAATCTTCCATCCTGAAATAAAGCGAGAGCACCGGCGCGAGCTTCGGTTAATTCGACGGCACGGTCGACAAACTTGCGGGCGAAGTCGGGCAGGCGCAGCAGGCCGTCAATGTCGCGCGCGAGTTGGATCAAGACGTCGGAGCGCCTGCGGTTGAGTTCGGATTGATGCAAGTTGTGAGCGACCTCGAGGACCACGGATACCTGGGCGGCTAGGGCGCGGGCGCGGCGAATATCCTCACGGGAGATGCCGGTATCGTCCAGACGATCAAGTACGCCGAACATGCCAAGCACGCTTCCCTCGGCGCTTAGCAGAGGCACTGCGAGCAGTTGCCGGGCCTTGTAACGTGCAATGGCCGGCAGATTGACTCCAGCCTCCTGGCCAAGATCGTTGGAGCAGAAGACTTCTTTTGCCCGCAAAGCGCGGGTG
>DATNKA010000255.1:0-13086 GCA_035603655.1 Candidatus Acidiferrales bacterium
AAGGCGGGAAGATCTCCGGCAGGCTTACTCGACGACGCGGCGCTGACCGGGATTGCGCCGGCCTCGACCCGATCCACGGAACTCCTGGGAACGGCATAACTATCGTCGCCGACTTCGTATTCATAGCGGTTGCCGTTTTCGCGGACGTGATCGGCAAAGATGACGCGGCCATTCTTCAGATGGATCGTGTCAGCCGATGCCGCAGAGCCAAACACCATCCACATCAACAACATTGCGCAAGTAGTGACACGAAGCCCCATTGAAGCGCATTCTAGCAACAGTGAGCGCGCACACCTACGTGACGAAAGTATCGGCTAGACTGGCCAAACTCAACTGTGGGCTAGCTATTTGCCTGGCAATGTTTCCCTGGACGCCTGCCTGCGGTGCTCAGACAGCCTCACCGCAAACTCACAAGTCCGGTCCAGCAGAATCCCTCTATTTGCAATTGAGCAGTATCGGACTCGATAGCACGCGAGTTTTTCGGGTGCGCGACAGTTCGCTTGATCGACCCGCGATTCATATCACCCTGGAAGACGGTACCATCGCCTTCACACGGGATGTTCTGGGCAAAATCACGGGTGCGTTTTTTGAGGGCGATGGTGAAGTGCTGCTGGTCCCTCCCAACGATGTGGAACGCAGGTCCATGAGTCTGTTCACAGGAATGGCAATTCTTGAAGAGCGATTCTCCACTGCCTACTTTCGCTTCAATGACGATACCGCCGCGGAATTGCAGCCTGGCCTCAGGGCGCCCGAGGATGCTCCGGGGTTTATTGCTCGATGGGACGAAACCACGCGCAACCTGGCCCAAGTAGACGCGATGAGACTGATGGCGAGTTTCAGCGGAATGCTCCCCGCTGCCGATGGGATGGCATCAAAGAATGCGCCACTGGCGGGCATGCGTGACCAATCGGACCACATGCTGCATGCCCGGATCCAAGGCAACACGCTCGGCGTCTTCGACATTCTTTACGACTCGACCGCCGGAGAACAGGTGGAGGCCGGACAAGCAAAGGCCGCCGAGAACGGCACTGTGTCTTACGACGTCTGGACGTCTTTTTCAGCAGGCGCTGTTAGTTCGGCCCACTCCGCGCTGGCGCAGACTTTGCAGACTTTGCCCACGGAAACAGATTCACCGGAGGATCGAATTCTGGTGCGGAGCTACATCATCGATGCCCAAGTAAAACCTCCTAAGGAACTCGATGCAGAGGTCACGCTTAATCTCGAGGTCAAGGGTGATCGATCGCGCTTTCTGGTCTTCGAATTGTCGCGTTTTCTTAAAATTCAAACGGTAGAAGAGGACGGACACGCGGTTGAATTTATTCAGAATCCGGCGGTCGAAGGTACGCGGCTGGCGAGAAGCGGCAATGACCTGGTGGCCGTGATTCTGTCCCAACCGGCGCAACGCGGACAAAAGACCAGCTTACGCTTCGTCTACGGCGGAGAAGTATTGGCCGAGGCCGGTAAAGGCTTGCTCTACGTGGGCGCGCGTGGCACCTGGTATCCCAACCGGGGGATGGCTATGTCCGATTTCGACCTGACTTTTCATTATCCATCTGGTTGGACGCTGGTGGCCACCGGAAAACCGACGCCAGTTGCAAAGGCAGCGGATACTCCGGCGCAAATTTCTTCGCAGAGCGCTGCTGGTGCTCAGGTCGGGCGCTGGGTTTCGGAACGACCGATCCCAGTTGCCGGATTCAATCTTGGCAAGTATGTTCGGGCCAGCGCGCAGGCTGGCAATGTCCGCGTGGAAACCTACGCCACGATCGGTGTAGAGCGAGACTTTCCTGCTCCCCTGCAAATTGAACCCGCACCGGAGCCATCGCGCAATAAACCCCTTGCGCCTTTGCCTTCGCCACTTTCAGTCTCGCCTGCGCGCAATGCGACTGCGTTGGCCGATTCGACGGCTCGGGCCATTCGTTATTATTCCGAGCTATTCGGTCCCTTCCCTTACAGCAACTTGGCACTGACTCAGCTCCCTGGGCGGGAAAGCCAGGGATGGCCGGGATTAATTTTTCTATCTTCTTACGCATTCCTTTCTCCCGAAGAGCGCCAGGAAATTCGCATGAATCCGTCGGAGCAATTAACGGATCAGCAGATTCCGGCGCATGAAGCGGCACACCAGTGGTGGGGAGACTTGGTCACCTGGAGCACCTACCGCGACCAGTGGTTTTCAGAGGGCTTGGCGAATTATTGCTCATTGATGATTCTGCGGGGAAGAAATCCGGCAGGTTTCCGCCAGATCATGGAAAAGTATAGACAAGATCTAGTGGCCAAGAATAAAGAGGGCAACCTTCCCAAAGATGCCGGCCCGGTCACCTTGGGAAGCCGACTTTTCTCGTCGCATTTTCCCGAGAGCTATCAGGCCATCAGTTACGGGCGAGGGACATGGCTCTTTCACATGCTGCACTCGATGTTGCAGGATGCCGCAGCTGAGAGTCAGCCGGCTGGCGCGGGTCGTACCGCAGTACAAGATCCCTTCGTGCAGGCTCTGCGCAAACTTCGCGAGCGTTACGAAGGGAAATCCATCAGCACTCGTCAATTGCTGGAAGTCTTCGCTGAGGATCTGCCACCATCATTGCGATATGAAGGAAAGGCTTCCTTGGATTGGTACCTCGAGGGCTGGGTAAACGGCACTTCGTTACCAAGGCTGGAACTGCACAGCGTCAAGTTTTCACAGAAGACGAATGGTGTGGTTGCGACCGGGGTCATACGGCAAACGGATTCGCCTGAGACTCTGGTGACCTCTGTCCCGATCTATGCAGCGGTTTCCGCCGGACCGCCATTATTGCTCGGGCGAGTGTTTGCCGACGGTCCGGAGACCTCATTTCACCTGTCTGCACCGGCGGGCACCCGCAAGCTCTTGCTGGATCCAAACGAAACTATTCTTACCGGCCCAAAAAAATAAACGAATTGGGACGCAATCCCTGGCGCACAAAAATTGGCCAGAGCAGCACCGTCTTCCACAATCAGAATTCTCATAAGGAGCTCTTAATTACAGCCCGGGTCTAATTAGAGAAGGCTCAAACGCAGCCAAATCCAGGGCGCACGAAAGGGGGTGTTTTCAGAAATGGAGTGTGGTTTCAAAACCGGAGGAGTGCAGCCCAGCTGATCACCCTGGTTACCCCCAGACCGGCCTTCTTCGCTGCAGCGCAGAAATGTTTTGCCTTCTGCGCCAACAGATGTAATCCTCCCAATGGAGCAGACGACCCTTGTGTTTCTCAGCCACGGCGAACTTTGTTGGCAGCGGAGTTCTGGGCGCTGTCGGCGTTGTTACATTGACGAAGGTGAAACACCGCCGCGAACTGCTCTTCGCGGCGCTGCCTATGCTTTTCGCCATTCATCAATTCATCGAGGGATTCGTCTGGCTCGGCCTGGATGGGATCCTTTCGCAAACGGTGGCGCACAACATGGGCGCGGCGTTCATGCTCTATGCCCAGGGATTGCTCCCTTTCCTGTTGCCGCTTAGCGTGCTGCTGTTCGAGCCTGACAAGAAAAGCCGCCAGCGCATGCTTCCGTTCCTCATGCTCGGGACGGCAACGACGCTCTACATCCTCTGGGCGCTGACTGCGTACCCATTGCAGCTCTTCATCAGGCGAAACAGCATCGTCTACATTAATCAAGCGACCAACAACACCGCGGTTGCGCTCCTCTATGTGATCGCAACCTGCGGATCGTTATTTTTCTCGAAGATCAGGCCAATGATAATCTTCGGAGTGGCAAACCTCGCGATCCTCCTGATCGTAATGGAGGTCAAGCGCTACGCCTTCACCTCCCTCTGGTGTGCCTACGCCGCAGTCGCGAGCGTGATCATCCTCGCCTACTTCTGGAAAAGCCACGGAAGCCGCCCGTTCCTCTACGCGTAGCAAGGCCAAACTCCACGCTCCATTAGGCTAATTAGGTTAATCAGGATTAAGGAGGCGCCCATGAGAACCAGACCAGCTGTGATCCTGCTGTGCATTTTGTCGGTACCAATCGTCCAAGCGCAGGCGACAAAGAGCGGTTTTTTCAAAACTTCCGATGGCGTCAGGATCCACTACCTTGAGGCCGGCAGCGGCCGGCCAATCGTCTTCATCCCCGGCTGGACGATGCCGGCATGGATCTGGCAGAAGCAGATCGACGAGTTCTCGAAGAACTACCATGTCATTGCCGTCGATCCGCGTTCGCAGGGCGAGAGCGACAAGCCTCCGTACGGCCACCTGCCCGAAACCCGCGCCCGCGACTATAAAGAGCTCGTGGATCAACTTGGCTTGAAGCACCCGGTCCTTGTCGGCTGGTCGATGGCGTGCGGCGAGCTGGTCAAGTATGCCGAACAATTTGGCACCGACAACACTGCCGGGCTGGTGCTGGTGGACGGCTTGCTGACGGACCATCCCAGCCCTGAAATGTTCGTCGCCTTGTCCGGATGGATGAACCAACTTCAACTGGATCGTCAGAAACAAGCCGACGGTTTTGTTCGAACCATGTACAAAAAGCCGCAATCGGACGACTACCTGAATCGCGTCATCGATGCCTCCGCCCAGGTTCCCGCCGATACCGCGGCCATCCTCATCTACAACATGATTGCCGTAAAGGATTTCTCGCCCGGCCTCGCTAGAATGAATCGCCCGGTGCTCTTCACCTACCAGCCTGAAACGCAAGAGACTGCCGACTTCCTGAAATCAAAACTCGGCGACAAGCTTCGCCTGGAGCGATTCGAGGGCGACGGTCACGCCCTCTTCGTCGACGACCCCGAGAAATTCAACCACGTGCTGGAAGAATTCCTGCAGAGTCTGCCCAAATGAGGGTGCGATCCAACCACCCTGTCATCCTGAGGCCCACGGTTTGTGCGAGCCGAACGACCTCCGTACTCGCCGGCAGCGAACCTGACTGGTGAGCCCGCCTCCTTCAGGCCGAACCTGATCGGTCAATCACTCCAGTCACGCAGCTCCGGATAATCTAAGAACAATGGGAAGACGATCATCCGCCAAGACTGCGCCGAAGGACGTGCCCCATTAACACCAGGCCCAGACTTCGATGAAGTCCCTGCTGACTCCGGCCATCTGGCTTCTGGCTGTCGCGATCCTGCTACACACTGGCTTGGTGAAGCCAAGCGCCGCGCTCATTACTTTTGCCTTTTACGCGGCTTTGATCGCGGGCCTGCTCATCGCATGGAAATTCCACTCCAGCCGCATCTTCTGCGCCTTGCTGGTTCTGTTTCTCGCAGAACAGGGCATCTCCTATTACTCTGGCGGCCACGTCGCGGCCAGCGGGCCCGGAAGCACTGCCCGGGCTGCGGTCGGCCTGCTCTTACCGCTGGACTTCGTTCTACTCTCATTCAGTCAGGAAAAGGGATTCACCTTTCCCAGCCTCGCACCTCCATCCTTATTGCTGTTCGTCGAGTCAGTCATCGTCGCCGTATTCTGTCGTCCGGATCCGCTGGCGAACGCGCCGCGGACTCTGCATCATGCTCTTGTTCCGCAGCATCTGCCCTTCGCCATATTGATAGCACTCGCAGCCGGAGCGGTTGCTCTGCTCATACGCTTTCTGCTCTTTCACAAGCCCGTCGAAAGCGGACTTCTCTGGGCGCTCGCAGCTGCTTCTCTGGCCCTCCGCTTTGGAGGGGCGGGACGCATTCCCTCCGCCTACTTTGCCACCGCAGCTTTCATACTCGCGGTCTCCATGGTCGAGACGTCCTACCTGCTCGCCTATCACGATGAACTCACCACCCTGCCTGCGCGTCGCGCCTTCAACGAAGCACTGCTTCGTCTCGAGCCACCCTACTCCATCGCGATGGTCGACATCGATCACTTCAAACGCTGCAATGACACTTACGGTCACGACATTGGAGATCAGGTGTTGCGTCTGATCGCGTCACGGCTGGCGCGGGTCACCGGGGGAGGACAAGCCTACCGTTGCGGCGGAGAGGAATTCGCCATCGTCTTTCCCGGCAAAACCACCAGGGACGTGCTCGAGCATCTCGAACAATTGCGCGCCAGTATCGCAGCCAGCACCTTTCGTCTTCGCGGTAAAGACAAAGACCGCCGTCAGGAAGCGCGCGGTCCCGATCGCCGCAATCAGCGCCCGCGGGCTCGCACTCAGGCCGGCCACGCGATCCGACAGTTGTCACGCGCTACCGCGCCAACCGAACTCTCAGTTACAGCCAGCATCGGAGTTGCAACCTCCACTCCCCAGGCTTCGACGACGGACGAAGTCGTCCAGGCCGCCGACAAAGCGCTCTACCGCGCCAAGGCCGCAGGACGCGATCGGATCGAGACCGCATCTTCTGCCCGGCGACGAACGCGCAGCAAAGCTGCCGGCATCGCCTGAATCAAAGGCGCCGGGCAGGGCCTGCCGCTGAGCGAAGTCGTGGGAAGTGTCGGTCCCACGGAGCTTTGCTCTCAACCAGACTTTTGTTGCGGTAGTTTCGTCGCGCTTCGAAAGGCAGTTTGGGAACGTCGGGCCCGGGCCGTCACTTCAGGGCGGGAAACATGACGCCCCGGGCACGCACGTTTTCGCAAGCACCACAGGCCGTGCGGTCAGCCCGCGGCAGAAGGTGGGATCGAGCTTTTCCGTCCACTGCCTGCGCAGGCCGGACATTTCACCCGGATAAATGCAACGCCTTCGGACTTACCGCTGACGTCCACTGGCCTGGCAATATACCCGGTACCGCCGCAGCGCGGGCAATCCTTCGGAGTCACTTATCCCCCTCAGTTGCGATTGAGTTTTTCACCAAATCCGGTTGGCTGCGCCAAAAAGTGATTTGTGTTACGAAACGCGAACAATGCTGCTTGTAGAAATAGCGCACTCCGCTTCCCGGCACTGCCGATTTAATAGCGGCGCACCTTAGGACCCAGCGATCAGTTCCACCCCCAGCGCGGCCAAACTGATATCTTCATTGGACGAAAGCCCGCTGACCGCGACCGCCCCGATTACTTCGCCGTTTTTCCACAACGGAATACCGCCTCCCCATCCCACATAGTTGGGATCGCCGTAGTAGGAAATGTCATGGCCTTTTTCGGGATGCTTCACCTTTTCGCCAATCTCTTTAGTTGCCTTGCGTTCGCGCGCCGCAGTCCAAGCCTTGTTCATGGCAATTCGGATGGAGGATATAGGGGCCCCATCCATTCGAGCGAAACAGATTAGGTCGCCGTGCGCATCGGCAACCGCGATCGCCGCCGCTTTGTGCAGCCGCTCTGCCTCTTGCACGACAACGTCGACAATTCGCTTGGCTTCGGGATAATCAATGTTCTGGACCATTCTCATAGATGCGAGAATACAACGTTTCCCCAAAAAACCGTGCCTCCGCATTCGATGACGACCACCGCCAGGGTTTCAGCCGGACGCTTCAGTTACTATAACGACGGAGAACTGAGGCCTTGCGTGAATGCCCGAGCTCAAAAGCTTGCAGAGCGGTTCCGCTCAGCCGCGACTTTGGGTTCCGCAAATTTCTCAGCATTTGCCTGAGTCAAGTACAAGAAGTACCTAATGAATCAAGGAGAACCTGCTATGGAGCTGATGCGGCCCGCATTCCTTCGCTGTTTGTCTGGGACCATGTTTTGTGTCGTCGGCTGTCTGCTGTTATCTGCCCTGGTCGCATTGCCCCTCGAAGCAGCGGAGCCATCCTCGCAAAGCCTGAATTCCGGCTGGCAGTTCCGAGCCGTCGCGAATGCGGATAGATCTGACGTTAAGCAATGGCATCCCGCGCAGGTTCCAGGAGTCGTTCAAACCGACCTCCTGAACAGCAAGCTCATTCCCGACCCTTTCGACCGGGACAATGAATTCCATCTTCAGTGGATCGGCCTCGCCGACTGGGAGTATCAAACTACCTTCCAGCTTGACGCAGCAGCCCTTGCCCACGATCACCTTGACCTGGTTTTTGATGGACTGGATACTTTCGCCGACGTTTACCTCAATGACCAGTCAGTTCTCCACGCCGACAACATGTTCCGTCGCTGGCGCATACCCGCGAAGACCCTCTTGAAGTCGGGACCAAATACACTGCGAATCGTTTTTCACTCTGCCGTCGAGAAAATGATTCCATATGCCAAGTCGCTGCCTTACATTCTGCCCTCGATCTCAACCCACAACTACGGAAACGAAGAAAACATTGCTACCGCCCCTTACACCCGCAAAGCTCCTTATAACTACGGCTGGGATTGGGGACCGCGATTCATGACCGAAGGAATCTGGCAGCCGGTGCGCCTTGAAACATGGGATGCCTTGCGCATTGATAACTTCCACATCCACCAAAACCGAGTTACCGCCGAATTGGCCAATGTTACGGCGGAGGTCGAAATCGATGCCGAGAGGCCCACAACCGCTACTCTCACGCTCACGCACGACGAATTGTCCGGGCCACAAACATCTGATGGAACTCAGACGCTTCAACTTAGTGCGGGCATCAACCACATCTCCTTTCCCCTGCGAATCGCCGCACCGAAACTCTGGTATCCCGTTGGATACGGGGCGCAGAACCGCTACCATTTCTCAGCTTCGATCCGTGTCGGCCGCGATGCCGTAGCTCACGCCGAGACGAAGACCGGATTGCGTTCTGTCGAGCTTCGCCGCGTTCCCGATCAATGGGGAAAGAGCTTTGAGTTCGTTGTGAATGGTATTTCCGTGTTTGCCAAAGGTGCCGACGTGATTCCCTTCGACAGCTTTCCCAACCGTGTCACTCCGGAAATTCATCGCAACATCCTGCAGGCCGCTCGTGACGCTCATATGAATATGGTCCGCGAATGGGGCGGCGGTTACTACGAGTCCGACGACTTCTACGATATCTGCGATGAACTCGGAATCATGGTTTGGCAGGAATTCATGTTCGGTGGAGATATGGTTCCGGGCGACGTGTCCTTTCAAGAAAACGTCCGGCAAGAGGCCATCGACCAGATCGAACGCTTGCGCGACCACCCCAGCATCGTTATCTGGTGCGGAAATAATGAGATCGAGACGGGATGGCATCACTGGGGCGACCGCCAGGAATTCAAAGAGTCAATTTCCGCGGAAGCTCGGGAACGCGTCTGGCAGGATTATGTGATTATGTTTGCCGGCATTCTGAAGAGCGCAGTCAGGGAATATGGCGATCCGGTTCCTTATACGCCCAGTTCTCCCAGCGCAGATTTCGAGGAAGTTCCGGACAATCAGCATAATGGCGATATGCACTACTGGCAGGTGTGGCACGCGCAAGCGCCTGCTTCGGACTATACCCTGCAATTCCCCCGCTTCATGTCGGAATTCGGATTTCAATCGTTTCCCGAGATGCGCACCATCGGCACATACGCCAAGCCTGAGGACTTCGACATTCGTTCCACCGTCATGCAGGCGCACCAAAAAAACAAAGGTGGAAATGAACGCATCCTTACTTATATGTTGCGCGAATATCGCGAACCGAAGGACTTTGCTTCATTCGTCTATCTGAGCCAGGTACAGCAGGCGGAGATCATTAAGATCGGGGCTGAACATTTACGAAGACAGCGTCCGCGCACCATGGGATCTTTATATTGGCAGTTGAATGACTGTTGGCCAGTAGCTTCCTGGGCCAGCATCGACTACTATGGTCGCTGGAAAGCCCTGCACTACTACGCTCGCCGGTTCTACGACGATGTGCTGATCTCACCCTTCCTGCACGACGACAAAATAGATGTGTACGTTGTGTCCGACAAGCTTCAGCCACTTTCTGCGACCATCCGCATGCATCTGCTCGACTTCTCCGGAAATTCATTGCTCGAGCAAACAAAAGAGGTTCAAGTCCCCGCGCAGTCCAGTGCAATTTATTTCACCGTAGAAAAGGCGCTCCTCGCGGCCAAGGGAGATCCTCATCGTAGTTTTCTAGTGTTTGACCTGGACGTGGCGGGAAAGAAGGTGTCTAGGAACCTTATCTTCTTCGATGTGACTCACGATCTTGAACTGCCCGTTGCTCCCAAGATAGAGACCACTTTCAATAAGTCCGGCGAAGAATCCACAATCACTTTACAGTCGCAAAAACTCGCCCGCAACGTTTATCTCTCGTTCGGAGACCTCGATGTTAAGATCTCTGAAAACTACTTCGATCTGCTTCCTGGAGAACCAGTGACTCTACGCCTTAAGTCTCCTGCAACACTGGATCAAATTAGAGGCGCAATGAAAGTAATGTCGCTGACCGAAGCCTTCAATCCGAATTGAGCTCCTGCCTGTGGTCATCCGGCAAGTCAGTGTGGGTTAACCGATATTCCAAAAAGGGAGAAACGGTCAATGAGAACGGTTGCAACACTTGTGTTAGGAATGTTGTTGGGTGTCGTGGCCGTTGCGCTCGGCCTGTACTGGTACTTCGCCACTGGGCAGGCTCCCGCGGCAACTTCCGCGCCCCCCATGCCGTTTGAGAAAAAATTGGCGCACCTCGCTCTCAACGCAATAGTTGCCCGCGAGATGCCCAAGACGGTTCCGCTTCAGACCGACGAGCCCAATCTCGCCTCCGGCGCCAAAATTTATGGTGAGCACTGCGCGGTATGCCACGGACTACCGGACCAAAAAGAAACGCTGATTGCTCATGGCATGTACCCTCATCCTCCGAAGTTGCTGGAGGGCAAAGGCGTTACCGACGACGAACCCGGCGAGAGTTACTGGAAAATCGCCAACGGCATTCGGCTCACCGGCATGCCGGGCTTCCGTCCGGCACTGTCTGAAACGCAAATGTGGCAGGTAGCATTGCTGGTAGCTAATGCGGATAAACTTCCGAAGTCGGTTCGCGACTCTCTGTCGATACCTCTTGCCACAGGCGAATTAACAAACGGATCACAACCGGCTCCGAAATAATCCGTCAGCCTCCGCTTTTACCTTGGCAATGATCCATCAGATCCGGAAACTGTTCATTGAAGATCCGGGCTAGCGGAAACACGGAAACACGACTGTTCAGGGTGATAGCACCCGGTCCAGCCGTGTTAAACTGTAGCTCCGCACGCCGGAGAGGTGGCAGAGTGGCCGAATGCGGCGGTTTGCTAATCGCGTAAATCATTGAAAATAAAAGATTTTTACCTACCATTCGATACGCATGGATACCCGCAGATACGGGGGTTTACGGGCGAAGGAAAATCAAACATGGGATGGGAATGGGATGGATTTCCACAGGGGGAAGTTGGTTAATTAATTTGATGATGCGGGGGGGGCATCCCTTGGCCGTCAGGCTGCGCACGGCTTGACTGAGTTGCGCGTCTGCCTCATCCGCGATGACTACTACGTCTAGAAGCAGCAGGCCGTGGTCCAGTTCGCTCAGGTGGAGATGCAATGTTTGGAAGGTGACAACCTGAAATATCCGAGACTCTTCAACAAGCATAGCGGGAGAGTAGCCTTGCGCTTGTCGCCTGAGGCCGTGCGTGGTAGCAGTGCTTGAGATGTGCCAATCGGCATCATTTGGGAAGCGCAAGCGAAAAATCAGTTCACGAAACAGCACCGGCAGATGGCGCGTGCGGTCATCATCGCTGAGTGAAATCTGGACCAATTCGGGAACTAACTTCACCCGTCTCAGCCATTCTTTAATTGTGGGTTCGATTTCCCGCTCAAGTATGACCGCCACTCTTCCCGCTTCCAACTCCGCAAGATAGTCAACAGCGGGTGTCATGATTAGTCAGCATCGCACGAAGGGTGATTCAAGAAATGGTCAAAACCGTACACCGGGCACGATTTCACAGTATAAAGAGACGTTGCACAGGTGAAGGTTGGTTGATAATCAACCTGAGGTGAAGCAACATGGCGACAAACAAACGTGAGTTGATCGTTGAAACCAAACCCGGTTCTCAGGGGTATATGTGTTCTTGCAAGGGATGCAACTGGAAAGCTTCAGTGAAAGCAACAGACGAAGAGGCACAAAAAGCATTTGAATCCCACCGATGCGAAGAGTAAGTTGGGTATTGGTAACATTGCTCCTCTGTGACTCTGCGTTCGCGACGACAATCGTGGCGATAATCGACCGTGACAATCACGCGATCACTGTTGCTAGCGATAGCCTTCAGCGCCGTGGGACCAAGTCGGAGAGGCGGTGCAAAATCATTGAGATACCAAATTGCGTCGTCGCGATGGCTGGAATGTATGACAAACCCTACCCGCCCTTCCACTTGGAAACCCTCATTAGAGATGCATGTAGTCAGCCCGGTGACTTGCGATATAAGGCGAATGTTTTTGCCACAAGCGCTAGTAGTCCGGTAGGCACGCTTATTCAATACCTGCACGATAGCGAGCCTACGTACTACGCAGAGGAAGTAAACTCCGCGAAGGGCGATTTCATTGACGTGCTTTTTTTGGGTATTCAAGATGGATATTTGTCCATCATTGCTTGGGGCTTCCGTGTTGAAAACGGGGTTGTCAGAGCGATTTCCGATGAAATCACAGATCACGGCCCGAAGGATGCCATCATGTTTGCTGGTGGTGCCAATGACCACATAATCGCCTATGCTAAGGACCATAAGAACTGGGAACACATGGGATACGTCCCCGCCGCAAGACGGTTTGTTCAGATTGAAATTCAGGCTCACCCGAAAATAGTCGGCCCCCCAATTTCCGTGTTTCAAATAGATTGGCTTGGCAGAGGTATCTGGATAGATCGTGGCGCGTGCGGTGATGGTGGAAAGCCACCACACAAAGACAAAAAGCACCAGCACTGATTGAAGGCGCGGTCTGTGGCCTGCATTTGGAGAACTACGTTATTATTTGAGACAAGACCTGAAAGACCGGGCACCGGGTCAACTCCGCAGAGTGCCCGGTAATCCACAATCAGCAGAAGTGATGTGGTCGCCTCATCACGGTCTTTTCGCTAGACATTCGCCTGAGTTGGTTGATAATCAACATGAGGTGAAGCAAGATGGCTAGATTAGCTGAGATTAAAGATGCTACGACAGGACTCGGCCAACAACCAAAAGCGATTTATGTTAATCCGCTACACGTAATTTCTGTTGAATCCGTAGCTAATGGGGCGAGAATCGTCCTGAGCAGTGGACAAACCGTTCAGACAACGCTTGCGATTGTCCGTGTTGTGGAAGCTATTCAGCTAGCAAGCTTGTGAAGCAACCAACAAGACCGGGCACCGGGTCACTCCGCAGTCTACCTATGCAACCAAGAATTATGATTGCAGCCGCTCTG
>DATNKA010000256.1:0-8323 GCA_035603655.1 Candidatus Acidiferrales bacterium
TTATAAACTATACAGTATGATGCCGTTGAGGTAAATACGTGTCTGATTCCGGACCCTCCGCTCCGCCTCGCGTAAATCGCGGATTCATCCTTCGCATTTCGTCGATCGCAGGCTTGGGTGGCGTGTTGTACGGCTACGACATGGGCATCATTGCCGCCGCGGCCATCTTCGTCAAACGCACATGGGCGCTTTCCACGCTGATGGAGGAGTTGGTCGTGAGCATCGTCCTCATTGGCGCCATGATCGGAGCCATTGTGGGCGGGGCGATCGCCGATCGTATCGGCCGGCGCGCTACGCTGGTATGGGCAGGAGGCATCTTCATCGCCGGCTCTGTGCTGGCGCCTCTGTCCGGCAACGTCTTCGTTCTGATCGTGGCCCGCGCGATCATCGGAATCGGGATCGGTTTCACCTCGGTAACCGCGCCGGTCTATGTTTCTGAACTAGCCCCGCCTCAATCGCGCGGTATGCTCATCGGGCTTTATCAGTTTGCGCTGACCGTGGGAATCGCACTCGCGAACCTCGTCGGTTACTGGCTGGCTGCACAACAGGCTTGGAGGTTGATGTTTGGCATTGCCGTTGTGCCGACGGTCTTCTTCTTGGGAGTAATTCTTACGGTTCCTGAAAGTCCACGCTGGCTGTTCGCCCACGGCCGCCCTAAGGAGGCTGCAGCCGTACTGCGTATCTATACGGACGAGATGGGGGCACAGCGCTTTCTCCATGACATTGAGCAGGGACTTAAGATGCCGATGGAACAACGCTGGAGCGCCCTCTGGAGTCCCGCAGTGCGCGGCGCACTGTTCATCGCAGTTGGACTCACCGTTTTACAACAGGTCACCGGCATCAACACCATCATCTACTATGGCCCGCAAATTTTTGAGCTCGCGGGAAGTTCCTCGCACGCCAACGCCATACTGGCAACCCTGATCGTAGCCACGGTGAACGTGGTTGCAACGGTCGTGGGCATTGCTCTGGTTGACCGCGTTGGGCGCAAGCCGCTGCTCTACGTGGGCGTGACTGGCATGACAATCGCGCTCTTCGCGCTTTCTTTCGCGTTCGGCCATCAGGGAATGCTCGGTTCGTCGTTGGGGTCAATAGCAATCATTTGTCTTGTAGTGTATATCGCATGTTTCGCATTCAGCCTGGGGGCGATCGCGTGGATCTTGGTTGCTGAAGTCTTTCCGCTGCGCATTCGCGGGCGCGGCGTCGCCGCCGGAACCCTCTTCTCAGGCATCGCTAACTTCGCGGTTTCGTTAACATTCTTAACCCTGATTAATATCTTGGGAAGCGCTGGCACATTCGCAATCTACGGAACGCTTTGTATCGCCACCCTGGTATTTGTGCGGTTGGTCGTACCGGAAACTCGTGGAAGAGACTTGGAGAGCATCAGCCTTCCCCGGGAAGGCTAGCTACTTTCTGTCGCAAAAACGCGCTTTCTGACGTTGGTCGGCTAATATCATGTGCAGCGGATATGGTCTTAGGTGGTGAATTTGAGCTCGTCCATTCTCGAGCGCGAGGCGAGTTGACTGTACCAGCTTAGGTGCTCTGTCGTGCAAGATAGCACCCCATCTGGATGATGTTGTCGGCAATCACGCCCAGGCCCACCCATCGCCGCATGCCCTCCACCCCGGGATAGAGGCTACGACGTAACCCGTGTCTTCGTTTGAGTACACTGATTCGCCCCTCCGAGCCCGTCCTCCACTTTTGCCCGTTACGAAACCAACGCTGGTGTTGAAGAAGTTTCCGTTCGCTACTGGAGGTTTTCTTGTTGGGCACCGACATCCACCGCACCCCCAACGCTTGCCCCGCTTTCTCGTTCTTGCTCGAATAAAATCCCGCATCGGCGGCCACCATGCGCGGGATTCGTCCCAATCTCTGTTGGTGTACCTCGATCGATGGCAGTAACAGAGCCGAGTCCGCGGGACGTTCGGCGAACACTTCAAAGTGGGTCACGATTTGGTTTTCCGCTTCCTGAATCTTGACTAGCTTGCCAAACTCGGTGGGCTTGCTCGCTTTTCCTTTGCGAATAATTTCCGTGTGCGGTTCGAACACGCTCACGATCTTTCCCGGCGACTTCGTGTCTCCGGCGAAAATCCGCACCCGAGCCTGTTTCACCACTTGCCCTACCCGTCCCACCATGGTCTCCAGTGATTCCGCCAGTCCTTGCAAAGGAGCGCGGCGCCGGCGCCGAACCTGCTTCACTTCCTCCAGCACCCTCTGCGCCTGATTCATTACTTTTCGCGTCAAGCTGAGAAGCTCCCGATACTGCCGCTTCCGCCGCTCTTCTCCGCGTGGTCCCAGCAGTCGGGCCGATAAGGCAATCGCCAGAACTCGCTTGCGTATGCTGCGCATCCGATCCCGTACCTTACTTTTCAATCCTCCCGACTTCGACTTGATCTTCTTCATCGTGCGCGTCAGTGCACGCGTCCCGTCCCCCAACAAACTACTGTCAGTTGGGTAATGAATGTTGCTTTCCACCACCGTCGTATCCACCCGCAGCTTCCTGCCACGCGTTACCCCTCGCTCCTGCGCCAACTCCACCACTCGCCGGTGCAATTGCTCAATGACTTTCGGCCCGATCAACTGTCCCAGCCGGGCCAGGGTCTTGGCGTCCGGCACTTTTTCATCCCCGATCCGGGTAAAGGCGCGATACACCAGATTGGCCCGCACCTCTCGTTCCAGCACGTCATAGCTCCAGTTGCGAATGTGTTTCAACAGCAGCAGACGCAACACCACTTCGGCCGGCGTTTGCTCCCGGCCTCGCTTGCGGCTCTGCGGATACCGTTCCCCTTGCGCTTCGTACACTGTATCCACCAATTGCTCATCTTCCAGCAGTTCGTCCACCAGCCGCATCCACGGTTCCCACAACCCCTCGATATCCTCGACTAGACCTCGATGCCACAGCGACGGTTGTTGATGACGTAATTTGATCATGGCCGTCATCCTAATCACCCTTCTCGTCTAAAACAATATGTCCTCAAAATGTTTTATTACTTTTCTGAATACCACTGCGCAAACTGAACACTCTAGCTTCATCCCTAGGAGCCTGCCTCGTGGTCTGCGCTGCTCTCACGCCTTACTTTTGCGACGGAAAGTAGCTAGCCATTCGATTCGCCCGTCTTCTTGAGCCAAATTTGATGCGGCTAAATTCGAAGAAGCGATCTTGGCTGCCCAGGGCTTAACCGCCCACTTTCACCCCGACCCGCGATTCCGCTTTATTCATCGCTAATCGAATCGCTCCGATCAACTGCGCATCTTGCCCCAGACTGCTAATCGTGAGTTTTGGCCGTACCGGCTCGTTGAACTGCTCGAGGAAGTGGCGGGTGCAATCTCGTAACGGCTCGCTCATTCCTACTCCGCCGCCCAATACGAACAGCTTGCAGTTTAGGACTAAAGATACGTTGTACACCGCATAAGCCAATATTTTCGCCGAGCGATGCAGAATGCCCGCGGCAAGTTCATCCCCCGTGCGGGCTCGTTCAAGAACTTCCGTTGCGCTCAGACCGCGGCTAACTGCAAGTCCGCTTTCGCTGCAACAACGTAACCACTGCTGCCTGAGGCCCTCGCCGCCGATCACGCTCTCGAGCGATCCCGGAGCGCCATCCTGCGCGGCTTCTTCCGGAGTCCCCGGAACATGCATGTAACCGATCTCGCCCGCTGCGAAATCCGCACCGTGGATCAACCTGCCATTGGCGAACACGCCAGCAGCA
The DNA here is from genome assembly GCA_035603655.1 of Candidatus Acidiferrales bacterium. GTDB lineage: Bacteria > Acidobacteriota > Terriglobia > Terriglobales > Acidobacteriaceae > Sulfotelmatobacter. Next base: position 3,708 of record DATNKA010000256.1, read on the forward strand.
ATCCCGGTTCCGATAGCAAGAAATACAAAATCGGCGACGCCTTGGGCGGCCCCTCTCCAGTTCTCTCCAATTGCTGCCATTCTTACATCGTTCTCCACCGCAGCCGGGACACGCAGGGCGGCTCGCAGTAAACTTTGAAGGGGGACATCTTTCCATCCCCTTAGATAGGAGGTTGCCACCACGACGCCCGCGTCTGCGTCCGTAATCCCGGGTGCGCCGGCAGCTACGGCCAATAGCGAGCCCCACGGCACGCAGGCTCGCTCCAGCAGAGACCGCACTCCCGCCTGGATCTGTTCGATCACCATTGCCGGAGAAGATGTTTCCTTGCTGGAGGCTGACCATTTCCCCAACATCGTCCCATTCATGTCAGCCAACGCGACTCGCAAATTGCTTGCGCCAATGTCCACGCCGACCACGTGCCCGTATCCGGCATGAGCGCGAAGGGCGCCATCGCCAGCCTCTGTCTGCATCATCACACGCTTCCGTTCCGCTCTTTCGGAAGAAGCGGCAGGGCGCGACTTGGCTATGACTACCGACGAACGGCTCACAATACTAAGTTATCGTTATTAACTAAGTCGGTCAACCCCGATTCGGTGGTGGCGCGACTAGGCCAAAGAATCGGAGGGCTGCAACAGTCGAAGAAGAGCTGGGTCGAGCGCGGTGTGAATCGCACCCCACAGTACCGCCGAAGAACCGAGCGCGCTCAATCCGACCCGTACGATCGGGTATTCACTGCCCTTCAGCAATTCCTCGACCTCCTGCAAGAGGCGCGGATGATTGCCCACCTCGCCTCCGAGAAGAATAACGCTGGGATTGAGGACGAGCGCCAGATCGAGCACGATGTCAGCCAGAAGGTTGGCTCGTTGCCGAAGGAGACGTTTGGCCTCCGCATTTCCTGCGGCCGCAAGATCGAAAACGTCAGCTGCACGCTTTACCTTGGGATGGGTGGGAGATCGTTGCCGATCAGACTGCCAGCTCTTCAGGATTCCCGGAGCACCCAAAAGCTTTTCGATCTTGCCGTATTTGTGAATGGCGGGGTGCTCCCTGGAGACGCTGGGCACTCGCAGGTATCCGATCTCACCCGCCGTCCATTGAGATCCACGATAAAGGCTGCCATTCACAAAAATGCCGGCGCCAACCCCCTCGCCGATGGTGATGAATACGAAATCTTTCTCTCCCTTTGCTGCTCCCCGATAATATTCACCCTGGGCCGCGAGATTCGTATCATTCTCGATGGTTACAGGGCATTTGAAATCTTTCGCCAGCATCTCTCCCAAAGGCACATTGGTCCATCCCTTGAGCGCACTCAGCGCCCTTACGACACCTTCTCGAACATTGACGATCGCGGGTACGCCCACGACGAGTCCCAATAGTTGCTCCTCGGTGTGATGTTGATGGCGCAGGAGGTCGCGCACCGCCTCGCTAATCTGGTCGCAGACCTCCGGTGGCGCCGAACGGGGCCGCTCCAGAGGAATCGTCGCGTTCCCGATTTCCCGCCCATCTAAATCGGCCAGAAGAAAACGCAGGAAGTCCGGCCCAATCTCAACCGCCCCTACGCAACCTCGTTCAGCCCGGAAACGCAGTATGTCAGGCGGCCTTCCACCCGTCGAATCTCCTTCGCCGATAGGTTCAACCAGCCCCGCGAGCGCGAGATGAGCCACAACATTCGTCACCGACGGAGCACTCAACCCGGAAGCGCGAACCAGATCGGCTTTTGAGCATGGCCCCGTCTCACGAAGAAGTCTCAAAAGGATTTGAGCGTTGGTCTGGCGGAGAAGTGGAGGCCTCCCGACTAGTACGCGTTCTTTCGTCATTGTGTGGTTAACGTGCGGTCAACGACGACCCCTTCAGCCTCGGTTTCGATGCGACTAGTCATGGTAAGGCATTTCCCAACTCTTATAAAAGTATCCCCGTCGGACCGTGGCCGCCCAGGGCCTACCGCCCGGCGTGATCGCTCGACGGCATCTCTTTGAAGTCCTGACAACATTGTAATGCTTACTAATTAAGTTTGGCGTACAATGTGCGTGGCGCACGGGCAGAATCGAACGCCGGCTGCGAGGAATTCAGTTCACGGGCGAGAAACTCGCTGATTTGGGATTGACTGACTTTTTGGTTCGGGCGGATTTTGCAATAAAAATGGGGCCCAAATGTCACTTTTACGGCTGGTTTCATATTTTCGCCTTCACCGTTGTCCGTGGGTGATCGTGGCGGTGGTTCTCAGTTCTGCCAGCGCAAGCATGGCGCAGGACACCAGGCCTAGATTCAAGGTTGTTGCTCTGGCCGAGGCTGGCGGCATCCATCGCCCTTTCGTTGACGCGGCTAAAGTGTGGATGCAAAAGCTGGCAGAGGAAAATGCCTTTTCGGTCGACTACATCGAGAACAGCGATAAGATCAACGACGAATTCCTGTCGCACTATCAGCTATTTATACAGCTGAACTATCCTCCCTACGGATGGACTCCAACCGCTGTAGCCGCATTCACAAAATACATCGCAGAAGGCCGAGGCGGGTGGATCGGATTTCATCACGCTACCCTGCTTGGAGAGTTTGACGGATACGGGATATGGCCATGGTTTTCGCAGTTCATGGGCGGGATCAGATTTACCGATTACATTCCGAAGTTCGCCACCGCGACCGTAGTTGTGGAAGATCCTTCGCACCCTGTTATGAAAAATGTGGGCGCATCCTTTGTGGTCGATCACGAGGAATGGTACACATACGACAAATCCCCGCGACTGAATGTTCACGTGTTGGCGCACGTCAATGAGGCTACCTATTCGCCAGATACCAAAACGAAGATGGGAGACCATCCCGTCATCTGGACGAATGAGCATTACAAGGCGCGTAACGTCTACATTTTCATGGGCCACCACCCCGAGTTATTCCAAAATCCGGCCTTTACCGCAATCTTCCGCAATGCGATCTTCTGGGCGGCCAGCCAATGAAGATTCGCTCGATTCCTCTCTTGATGGTGCTGGCCGTTCTCTGCACCGCGGTGAGCAGCGCCGCCCCACAAACTCGCTTCAAGGTGCTTGCTTTTTATTCTACGAACGTCGAAGCCGATCACGTGCAGTTCGCCGAGGCGGCGGTGGAATTCTTTGCCACCCGCGCCATCAGCGAAAACTTTGCCTTTGACTCAACAACCGATTGGCAGCACATGAATGAAGCGTATTTGAAAGCCTACCAAGTGGTTGTTTGGTTGAACGACGCGCCCACCGATGCGGCGCAGAGATTAGCGTTCCAGCGCTACATGGAAAATGGCGGCGCATGGCTGGGTTTTCACTTCGCCGGATACAACGACAAAGATACGAACTGGCCTTGGTTCGTTGATTTCTTAGGAGGAGCGGTCTTTTACAGCAACAACTGGCCGCCATTGCCGGCAAAGCTCGTTATCGATGACCGCACTGATCCAGTCACAAAGAACATTCCCGAGTCCTACGAATCACCCGCGAACGAATGGTACATCTGGAAGCCCAGCCCTCGACTCAATAAGGATGTACGAGTCCTGGTGACATTCGATCCTTCAAATTATCCCCTTGGGTTGAAGGACGTTCTCGCCGGCGGCGATCTCCCTGTGGTGTGGACGAATACGAAATACAAAATGATTTACATGAATATGGGGCACGGAGACAAGATCTTTACCAGTGCCATTCAGAACAAGCTCATTGCAAATGCGGTGAATTGGCTTGGTACGAATTCTACTCCGGCAGCTTTTCTGCCGCCGAGCGGAAGGGGAATTAATGCCCAGGGAATTGCTTTGAATCCGACCACGCACAGAGCGTACGCGGTGAACACGGCAGCCGGCACCGTGACGGTCCTGGATAAAGCTGGCAACTTTCGTAGCACGATCGAGGTGGGAGCTGAGCCCGAATCCATCGCGATCAATCCGGTCACCAACAGGGTCTACGTGGCGGACTCGGGCAGCGGTGAGGTAAGCGTGATCGATGGAGCAACCGATCGCGTTGTTGCCACCGTCAAGGTCGGAGATTTGCCCTACGCTATCGCGGCAAATCCCGTCACTAACAAGGTGTACATCTCAAAAACTTTCAGCAATAGCATAACGGTCATTGACGGAGCCACCAACGCGGCAAGCATTCTCAAGGCCGGGGTGCAGGCCGATGCTATTGCCGTGAATGCGGCAACCAACCGACTCTACCTCACAAGCTATGAGAGCAAGAACGTAACCGTGATCGATGGCGCGACCGATGGTACCACCACGGTGGCTGCAGGCACGCATCTTTGGGGAATCGCATTGAATTCTGCGGCGGGCAAAGTCTATTTGGCGAACTCAGGCGGTTCGAATGTCACGGTTCTTGATGGGAAAACAAGTGCCACTACGCTGCTTCATACCGGAGATATTCCTTGTGCGCTCGCCGTGGATTCCTCTACCGGCCGAGTCTATGCGGCGAACTACGCAAGTAACAGCGTGACCGTGATCGATGGAGCCAGCAACTCTGTAGTTGCAACCGTGAGTGTGGGAACCCGGCCTCAAGCTGTAGCGGTTGACTCAGCGACCCACCGAGTCTACGTCGCGAATACTCACGACAATACTGTCACCGTGATTGACGGAATCACTAATTCAGCAGTGGCCACGATAAAAGCGGGGAATGAGCCTT
>DATNKA010000257.1:0-2435 GCA_035603655.1 Candidatus Acidiferrales bacterium
GCTGGTCGTGTACGAATCCCCCTTTCTTCTCGGCAGACCATTCTGGGGATTGAACTCCTGTTGGTGGGGGACCTGTGACCTCTTCTGGCCTTGGACACTCGGTTACACCACTGTCTCCTCCCCTGGTCCCATAAACTATATTTCGCAGGTGTACGAGACTGCAGTGTATGCCTACGGCGAAGAGAGACCGGACGTACCGCAGCTCTTCTTGAAAGATGGCACGATTCTCAACGTGACCGATTACTGGCTCGTCGATGACCAGCTTCATTTCACGATGATTGAGGAGGATGGCACGAAACCAGCTGAACACGTGCTTCCCTTCGAGGCACTGGATTTGCAGATGACCGTTGATGCAAACACCCGCAGAGGATTCCGCTTCGTGCTACGCAACGAACCATTCGAGCAGTATCTGCGCGACCACCCTGAAGGCCCGCCACCCGTCGTGACACCCCCTCATGAATGAAGTTTGAGAGCAACAGTCGACGCTGGCCAGCCCCGTCCACAGTTTCGAACAGCATTGGCGCCGAGGGTTCTTCCACACTGCATTCTCAAACTTGACTGTAATCCACAGGCGCGTCACTCTTTGACCCGGCTGCGAGGGTAAAGATCAAAGACTCTTGCAAAAGCAGAGGCACCCGACGGTCGGTGTTGCGGTATCATCTCCCCATGTTCACCAGAATTTACCCTCTGCTGCTGTTACTGGTGAGTGGAGCTTTTGCCCAGCAAGCCCCCAATCTGCGTGTTCAGTCGAATGTGGTGCTCCTACCGGCTCTGGTGAAAGATGCAGAAGGCCATGTCGTTTACGGCTTGACCCAAAACGATTTCGTGATTGAGGATGATGGCGTAGAACAGGCCGTTTATTTGGACGAGTCTGCAGAGTCCGAGCCAGCGTCGGTGGTAGTGGTGGTTCAGACTGGGCGGAGGGCGTGGCGGGAATATTCCAGAATGCGCGGCATCGGCCCGATGTTGACGCCTGTGTTCGATCAACTCCGATCTCGAGTGGCCCTGGTCGAGTTTGATAGTCACGTCCGTTTGGTCGAGAACTTCAGCGATGATGAAACATCCATTTACGAAGACCTCAAGAATCTACAACCGGGCGATAACGGAGCAGCAATTCGCGATGCCGTGGACTTTTCCGTTCGCTTGCTTGAAAAAGAACCAGCCGACCGCCAGCGGGTGCTGCTCTTGGTGAGCGAAAATCGCGACCATGGAAGTCACGTCACCAAGACTGATGACGTCGTCGCCGCCATCGGAAACAGCAACACCGTCGTCTATGCGCTGGCATTCTCGCCATCGCTCTCGCAGGTGCTGGACACCGAGCGAGGTGTGAACAGGGATGAAGCGTATTGGGATGCGCCTCCGGACATAATTGGCACTCTTCTGATGGCCAGGAATGCAATGAAGAAAAATATTACCAGGGCAATTGCACAGATGACCGGAGGCGAGTACGAGTTGTTCACAACTCGAAAAGGCTTTGAGGTTCGGCTAGTTGATTTCAATAATCAGCTACATAGCCGCTACGTGCTAAGCTTCGCCCCTCAAGAACCTCATCCGGGTCTCCACCAGATTCAGGTACGTTTGAAACAATCTTTTCCTCGAACAACTGTTCTGTCGAGGACGAGCTATTGGGCAATGGGAACGGTTCCCTGAGCGCAGCACACGGTGCGTGAGACTTTGCCCACTTTTGTTCGGGCGGACAATCGCCAGTTGACACAAACAGGCATCAATAACGCTCAAAACCCCCTCGATGAGTGAAATCGCGAATCGCCAATTGAGACGATTGCCTACCAGTTGGCGGCTCGGATTCTTCCTGTTAGCCGACAAACCGGGACGAACCTATCCGAGCCGGTAAAACCGACCGTGAAACAGTTAAGCCATCGGGATTCACAGGCGAGCCGGCTCGCAAGCCGCGCTTGACAGCAATCGCGTAATCGTTCAATATATATGACGTCATACGACATAGCGCCTCGTGACATATATGGAATCTTTACCCCTGACTGAACCAGTATTGTTCGTATTGTTGAGCCTCGCGGAGCAACCACGCCACGGTTATTCCATCCTCAAGGATGTGGAACGAATGAGCGACGGCCGTGTAAGGCTCAGCACGGGCACTCTTTATGGGGCGCTGCGCCGTTTACTCGACGGGGCGTGGATAGAGCGCGTCGAAGAAGACGAAAGCCCCCGTGACCGGAGGCCTTATCGACTCACGTCACGCGGACGCCGCAACTTACAACTAGAAGTTGAACGAATGAGGCACTTAACCAAACTGGCTGCCGTCCGCATTGCGCGCAAGGAGGCCTAACTGGAATGCTCAGTTTCTACAGATGGTTGCTCTACCTGTATCCGTCACTCTACCGGCGTGAATACGCGGATGAAATGGTCTCTGTATTTCATGATGCGCAAGCAGAGCTCAGCGCTCGAAGGTTTGGCGGGCG
>DATNKA010000258.1:0-4419 GCA_035603655.1 Candidatus Acidiferrales bacterium
GATTGTCGGGATGACGTTTCGCATTCCCTACACGTTCCAGGGTGCGATTTATGCGCTCATGATCTCTCGTGAAAGCCGTCAAGCCACCCTGAAATCCGCGGGAACAATACTCCTGGTAACGGGTATCGGCGCAGCTTATCTTCTGATATCCGTATCATTCGTGATTAATTCACCCCTGCTTCATTTTGTCTGGGTAATCGGCTCTTTTTTCTTGGTCTTTTACGCGATTAGCACGCTGACGAACTATACAGCTGCAGTTATCTTCGCGATTATGATCTCCCTTGGAGTTCCCTTATGGGACCGCGTTCTTCCATCCGAGACGAATGTCGAAGATACGCTTTGGCTTTGTTTGGCGGTAGTGATAGGAGTTGTAATCACCGCGGCGGTAGAGCTGGTGTTCGAGCGCCAGCAACCCGGAGACGATGTTGTCATACCGATTAGTGACCGATTGTCTGCGACCGAGAGGTTAATGACACGCTATGCTGAGCGATCCTCAATCGATGCCGCGACCAAAGAGCAAATTATGCAGTTTGCGATGCGCGGGACATCATTATTACGGCGTATCTTGCGGCGCTCGGACTATCCGATTCAATATTCAGTCGAAATGGCCGGTGTTACAGCCCTCGTTGGAAGGCTGGTTGATCTCGCAGCCACTCTGACGCAGCTCCGGTTCGAAGCTTCCGCCAGCGATCAAAAGCGACTTCGGAATCTGGCCTCAGCGCTCGCGAACATTCGAAACGAATTGCTGAACCGAAGGATTCCCGACCCACTCCAGTTCAACACAGATGAAGAACCTGCAGGTGTGCCACTGCTGCGTGAAATGGAGCATACTGTCAGCCTTATTCCTCAGGCGTTTGCGCCCTCCCGATCTACCCCCGACTATTTATCACTGGTAGACGACATCCAGCCACCGTCACTTCTCGCCTCAGACGCCTTCGTTAACCCTGATCATCTTCGTTTCGCACTTAAAGGCTGCTTGGCGGCCAGTATTTGCTACGTGATCTACAACGCCATGGAATGGCCCGGCATCAGCACATCGGTAAACACATGCTTGCTCACGGCACTCTCTACGATCGGTGCATCCCACCAGAAACAAATCCTTCGAATCCTCGGCGCCCTTGTTGGCGGATTGGTTCTTGGGATGGGGTCACAGATTCTCATTCTGCCGCATCTCGATTCCATCGCTGGTTTTGTGCTCCTTTTTGTGGCCGTCACCGCCCTGGCTGCCTGGTTCATGACCTCGAGCCCCCGCCTATCGTACTTCGGTATGCAGATCGCAGTGTCTTTTTACCTGATCAATGTAACCGAATTCAGAATGCAGACCTCACTCGAAGTGGCGAGAGACCGCGTCGTCGGCATCTTGCTCGGCCTGTTCGCAATGTGGTTAATATTTGACCAATTGTGGGGTATGCCTGCGGCGCGCGAGCTCAAAGAGACCTTCATTTCCAATCTACGGCTGCTTGCACAGTTTGCAAGAGAACCAGTGTCGAAGGACCTGAAAGCGGCCACAGCACAAAGGTTTGCTTTGGGCGAGACCATCAACGCCAATCTCGACAAGGTAAGGGCTCTCGCAGACGGTGTTCTACTGGAGTTCGGACGGTCCCGCGAGCAGGATCTCGGTTTGCGAAGCCTCATCCGTCGCACGCAGCCTCAGATGCGAGTCCTTTTCATCATGCAAATCGCCGAGTGGAAATATCGCTTACAACTGCCTGGTTTTGAGCTACCGGAAGTCATCGCTGTGCAGCAGCGTGACTTCGATGACCGACTCGCTGAATCGCTTGACGCAATTGCCGACCAGGTCGAAGGACGAATCTTGGGCGTACGTCTGACATTGGAAGATGCCGTCGCCCGGCTGGAAAACGCGATCAAGATTTACCATCCGAGGGGACCTTTAGCGTCGCGTTTTCAGGCTCTAATTGTGCTCGGCCGCAGAATCGAAGTTGCGATGGTGTCCGTGACCAACGAGATATTGAGCAATGGCGGGCAATCCAACCACTGAAAAAGTCATACCCTACGCCCTGCTCGGAATGACGGCGGTCACCGGCCTGGTGCTACTGCTGCCGAGGTTTGGGTGGCAGCAGTAGATCAAATAAGAGCACGAACGCCCCGCCCCGCCCGAATCTCGAAGTACTTTCAACACGCCAACTGGAACGCGTTGAGCGACCCGTTTTATCAGCACCACGCCAGAAGAAGATCCCGAAAAAGAGGTCAGGATTTAGATCATCCGTAGTTTCCGGGCAATCTGCGCCAGTCCCCGGCTTCGAGAATCCGACTGATCCAAGCTGTTGACTGTTCCCGCCAACGCTCTTGACCCGCAAGAACTAATCACTCAGTTTACGCACACATCGTGGACTGCGAAGGACGGTATTCCGGGGCCGGTTCGTGCAATTGCCCAAACGCCGGATGAGTACCTGTGGCTCGGGACCGAAGTGGGCTTATACCGATTTGACGGTCTACGCTTCGTCGCTTGGGAGCCGAGTTTCGGAGAGCGCATCCCAAGTTCCTCGGTGTGGTCCCTATATACCACGCGGGATGGAAGCCTTTGGATAGGCTTTAGTTCCGCTGGAATCGGCCAACTGTACAACGGCCGTTTGACGACCTATTCGCAGCCTAACGGCGTACCACCTGGCGGAATCCTGTCAATTGTCGAGGACGCGAATGGAGCAATTTGGGCTGGCGGTCCCTACGGGCTGAGTAAGCTGGAAAACGGCAAGTGGAGTCGGGTTGGAGCAGAAGCGGGTTACCCTGCGCTCGGAGCCCAAACCATGCTGGTAGACCATAGTGGAGAGCTGTGGGTGGCAACCGATCACTTCAATTTCGGTCTCAGCAGTGACTCCGTCAACACAAATACGATTCTCACCCTTGACCCGAACGCAAAACACTTTACCGCGACGGGGCAGGCGGTAGGAATGATCCGATCGATTGCGTCTTCGTCACTCGGAAACGTTTGGATGACCCATACGTCCGGCGACGTCGTATTTGTTACACCTCACGGTGGGCCACGAACCAGCATCCCGGTCGCCGAGCCGATGTGCTTGCTATTCGATGGCGACGATAGCGTCTGGATCGGTCTCGGCAGAGGCGGACTGCGACGTGTGAGCCATATCGCAAATCGTCACAGTCCTGTCATTGATCAGTTTCAAGCAAGCGACGGACTTTCCAGCAATTTGGTGTATTCAACCTTCAAAGACAGGGAAGAAAATTTGTGGTTTGGTACGGCCGGCGGGTTGGAGCGCATTCGTGAGAACAAGGCTACTCCGTTTTCGAGCCAAGAGGGACTGGTTCCGGATGATCAGATTGCTGTGACTTCGACTCGTAATGGAAGCGTCTGGTTTGCCAGTTACACCGGCGACACTGTGCAAAGGTTTCGCTCGGGAAGATTTGTCTCGTATCGGCTACCACCCTCTCCGCCATCGAAGCCCGACAGAATCCTCAGTCTGGACGCAGACGGGGAAAATCATGTCTGGGTTGGTGGCCCTTTCAAACTCGCTCGAGAAAATGATGGCAAATTCTCCTTCTCGAAGGTTTCGGAGGTTGACGAGGTGCACGATGTGCACGCCATCACGCATGACGCCAAAGGCAATTTGTGGGTGACGGTGTGGGACGACGAAGGTGGAGGGGTGCTGCGTTTGCGGGACGGCAAATGGACTGATTTCCGGAGTAGGGTCCGTCGGCCTCAATATCGGTGCCGGGTAGCAGTCCACGAATGATCGCGTTTCAGGGGCGGGTGGAGTTCTGAGCGTATACGGCGATTCTGAATGCTTGGTGATGTCGATCACCGCGTCGTCAGAAATGACAAAGGCAACGGGGGATGCCGCCCTGCCCCGTGGCGCTATGCCGTCAAACACCTATCGGAAGCCCAGCGGAAGAGAACCCTCAAAGGACTTTTCGGTTAGCGATAACGCCCAAAAAATCGTGGTCCATATTATGATCCACGAAGCCTTTCCAACGCTTACTGATTAAGATCGGGTTGAGTTCGTTGGTTGCGCAACGTTCCCCTCACTCCTTAGAACATCAGAAAATGCGAACACGAGCTGGATTGTCGCGCATGACATGCTCCTCTACTGCTTCATGGGAGTGTGGCACGCGCGATACCTAGATTGTTCATGCGCGAGTAGATCCGCTTAGCGTTACCGGATATGACACTGATCTGTTGATGACGCTGAGTTATTCACCAACGCCTCTTTTCAGACTGCAACTCGCTTCTTTTCAGCAGGCAAGTTTCCCGGTGGGTTTGGCAGCCCGTTTGCTTTAAGTGACGGGTCCGCGAGCAGCGAAACAAACACAATTAATAAGCGAGGAGCAGAATGAATCAACAAAGCGGTCAATCTAAGTTCAACCCAACAAGTCGTCCCACGGCTGTGCTTGGAGCGGGAACCCTTGGCTCACGTATTGCACTGATGCTTGCCAGCAGCGGTG
>DATNKA010000259.1:0-2455 GCA_035603655.1 Candidatus Acidiferrales bacterium
ATGAAGTAGACCGTCGAGGCCGCCGAGATCCACAAAAGCGCCATACTCGGTCAGGTTCTTCACAACGCCTGTCAGAACGGAGCCTTCCTCCAAATGTTCCAGGGTCTTGCTGCGCTTCTCGGTCTGTTCGCCTTCCAGCAATTCCTTGCGCGAAACCACAATGTTGCCGCGCTTCTTGTTGAGCTTGATGACCGTCACTTCGAGGGTCTGGCCCTTCATGCCCTCAAGGTTCCGGATGGGCCGCAGGTCCACTTGCGATCCTGGCAGAAAAGCGCGCGCACCCAAGATGTCGACGGTCAGGCCACCCTTGGTACGCTCAATCACAGTCGCCTGAATCGGACGCTTTTCGTTATGCGCCTTTTCCACTTCGTCCCAGGCGTGAATGCGGGCCGCCTTCTGGTGCGAGAGGTTCACGTAGCCTTCCTCGGTGTGACCCTTCTCGCGCATCACATCAATTTCGTCGCCCGGCTTCACCTTCGGCTTGCCTTCGTGATCCAGCACTTCCGACAGCGGCAACATCCCTTCCGACTTGGCGCCCACGTCTACGACAACGTGGGTCGACGTCAGCTTGAGCACCGTGCCCTTGATCACGCGGTCTTCTCCCACGGCCTCCTCGGTCTCCGTGGTGAAGCTCTCAAGCGCTGAGGCAAAATCCTCGCCCGCGTGTTTATCGTCGGAAACAGCTGTGTGGGGCGCTTCCGCAAAGGAGGGTGCCGGAGCATGGCTCGACGTCCTCTGATGCTCCTCGGGTAGGTTCGAATCGGTCGAGTTCACTTCACTCGATCGCTGTTCGGTTAAGGTTTGCTCGGATGCCGTCGGTTCTGTTTCTGTTGCAACGGCGCTGTTTGATTCGGGGTTATGAGCGGTGGTGTGGTCGGACAAGGTCATGCCTCTCTGCTGAGCCTCGCACTCGGTGCGGGGAAGATGCGGGGTCTGTTGGCGGACTGCTGGAGTGAGTCGTTTGGTTGTGGTGGGCTCACCCTGGCGAGTGAGCTTGGACAATCCCAGCTGCCGGACGTTTTTACAGAAACCCGCGTCCAAAGGGAACTCTTCGACTATAGCAACGCCTCGCAAACAGTGTCAAACGCAAATCCTGCCTGAGTGCCTACCCCTTCGAAGAGTTAACACCTAATCTGGGTAATTTCTTAAAACTTGACTTACCCTTTTTCATGGTTTGCATCAAAGGATGGCATTTGTGGTCAAAAAAGCACTTGGGGCTGCTAACTTGAACAAATGGTCATGGCTGCCGCTTCGCCGATTCATCGAAGTGGGATTGGTCAGCAGTCTGGTTTCCGTCTCGGCCCTCTGCCAGAACGCGTCGAGCATTCCAGAGCTGCTTCCGGCGTCCCACATCCAAGAGAGAGTTATGGCGCCGAACTTCCGTGTAGCCGCCTTCCGGCTGGAGACGTTGGAGGAGGAAACCACCGCGGCCGATGCTGCCCCTGACGCTGCTTCGGCTACTGAGCCGAGCGAAGGCCTGGTTAAGCGAAGTGTCAAACGGATTGGAGCCGATCAGAAGCGGCTCTATCTGGCACCGTTCAAACCGCACAACTTCAAGTGGGACGCAATCGTGCTCGTGGGTACCGGCGCCTTGCTCGCCGCTGATCGCCACATTGAAAACAATATTCCGCACTCGCATTTCACCCTTTACCAGGTCACCTCCGATGTTGCGATCGCTGGATTAGCCACATCATTGGCCGGAGTATGGCTTTACGGAGCCAAGACCGAGCATCATCACGCCAGAGAAACCGGAGAACTCGAACTGGAAACCCTGGTCAACACTTTCCTGATCTATACGCCCATGCAGCTTATTGCCGGCCGCCAGCGTCCTGACGAGGGCAACGGTCACGGAGACTTCTTCAAGCATCACGCTATGAACACCTCGTTTCCCGGCGGCCACGCCATGTTTACCTGGGCAATGGCGTCGGTGCTGGCCGACGAATATCCCAGGCCCTGGGCGCGCGTCCTGAGTTATGGCGCCGCTTTCACCGTGACCTTCACCCGCTTCATGGCCCGCGACCACTGGTCCTCTGACATGTTCCTGGGCACTGGTCTCGGCCTTGCCATTGCTGAGAATACTTTTCATGCCCACTGCGATCCGCAGTACGACTCACAGTGTAAGCACCACCAACGCTGGTGGAAGGTTATGACGACAGAAGTCCAATAACGGACTGGCAAAAGCCGGGATGCGTACCCTCCTCAGCCTGCCATCTGCTACCCTGCCTTGTAATGGATTACCTCTGGACCCCTTGGCGCTACGCCTACGTTTCCGCCGCCGAGAAAGCGACGGGATGCGTCTTCTGCGATGCAGTTGCAGCCGGCGATGACGCCAGAACCCGGATCGTCTATCGTGGCCTCCATTGCTTCGTCATTCTGAATGCTTATCCCTACACGCCTGGCCACGTGATGATCGTGCCTTACGCTCACTTGGACGAACTGCGCAAGCTGCCACCGG
>DATNKA010000260.1:0-3355 GCA_035603655.1 Candidatus Acidiferrales bacterium
TGGAACGCTCCGCAGCGCAGCAGGGAGGGAACCTAACCAGCGCGCAACGGGCTTTTGCTGTCATGCTGCCGCAGATTATGCAGATCGGCAACCATATCTTCGCCCACATCTCATTCGTGACACCAGTGAGCGTCCAGGAGAGCCTCCCAAGCCGTCATGAAGACGGCTTGTTGCCGACCGTGCTCTTCCAACGAGTCTTTATTAGCGGTGGCGGTCGCTACGTGGTCTTCAACCCGAAGTGACGGTACTTTCTCTCGCCTCACAGAACGGGTTGGGTATCTGAGGATCGCCGATTCATTCCTCTCGGGTGAGGACAATACGGAAACTATCCCCTTGTGCCATCGGTAACTTGGAGGTGCTGCCAGGTCAGGCGTGTTCCGCTTGCCTCCAGGTGTCGAATGCTGTTCCGGTCGGTTTGTTTGAATGTTAAGTCATTGAGGAACATGTGGTGTTGCATAGGCTGAACTCAGCGGCGAAGCTGTTTCAAGAACAATCACAGAGGCTCCTCGAAGACATATGTATTACATCGGACTGGATGTACACAAGCGAACCATCAGCTACTGCGTGAAGGACGCGAGTGGCGCGATTCAGGGTGAAGGCTCACTGCCAGCAACGCGCGCAGAGCTGGACCGCTGGATGAACAGTCTGCCCCAACCGTGGACCGCGGGGATGGAAGCCACCGTTTTTACCAGATGGATCTACGATCACCTCAAGCCACATGCCGCCGCGCTGAAGGTAGCGCATCCCTTGATGCTGCGAGCCATCGCGGCCTCAAAAAAGAAGAACGATCGCATCGACGCAAAGAAGATTTGCGACTGTCTGCGGTGCGATTTTTTGTGCTACATGGCTTCGACAGCAATTCGCGAGCGGCGGCGCACGCTGCGCTATCGCCATCTGCTGGTGCGGCAGATGGTGCAGATCAAAAACAAGACCAGCACGCTGCTGATGGAAGCTGGGGTGAGCTATAACAAGCAGCGGCTACACAAAGCCGGCTACTTCCGGGAGCTCATGGCCACCAACCCTGATATTAATGATGGGCTGCGTTCGCTGCTGCGGATTTGCCGCGAAACCGTGGTGCGGTTGAGCAAGACCGAGAGTGCCCTGGTACGTTCGCTGGAACGAGATCCGCAACTTTTAGAGCGAGTGGATTCGAGACACTACGAACATTCGCGGAATCGAACTCGCCTCGACATAGCCCTCGGTGGACCCGATAACATTACTCTGGTTCGCAGCTTGCGTAAGGCTGCTTTGTCAGCGAGTGCCCGTTGAATCCGCCCCCGCCGTCTTATCCAACAGAAGGTGCGCTCGCCAAAGATTGACAGAACCTTCACTCCCTAGTCGAAACTAACAATCTCGGCATGGTCCTGCTCAACAAGAATGGCATCTGCATTTCGCGGACCGGGAATGCTTATTGCGAAAGCAGCACCGCGAAATGAACCAGAGTCAGTAGTGAATTGAATATCTTCATCGATGACGTGCATGTACCTATCTAGACCGGATCCATACAGACGTGTAAGAGTTCATAAGCAAACAAAAAGGGTGGTCCCTTCCGAGACCACCCCTTTCAACCGACCGAAATCAGAACTGAAGCCTCAGGTTTGTCTGCAAAATTCGTCCGGAAGCCGCCGAGCTTTGGAAGTTTCCAAACGGGCTGCTTGCCGCGGCGACAGTGCTTTGTATTTGGCCGAAGGTCCCATCGTTCAAGTTCCCGTCGGGATTGGCAAAATTGGGATGATTCAGAATGTTATATGCGTTCAATCCCAAGGTGAATGTCAACCGTTCCTTAATCTTAAAATCCTTGTAAACCGAGAAGTCCGTATCGAAATATTTGGGTCCACGAAATTGGTTACGCGAAAGATTGCCGTAACCATTTATCGTGAACTGACTGCTATTCAAGCACTGATTGGGGTTAGACGGATCAAAGCTCGGGTGATCGCAGGGTCCAGTAGGGCCGCCCAAAAAGTTGCCTAGGACAAGACTGGACGAACCGTTACTCAGTTGGCTGCCCGGCGTTCCTGAGTCGATCACGCTGTAGGGCTGTCCACTGCGCGCGTGGAAAATCCCCGAAATAGTCCAACCACCGATCGCCGCATTCAAGAAAGCGTTCTCCGCCTTAAACGGCATTTGCCAAATGTAGCTGGCGCTAAAATTATGCCGGAAATCGTAGTCGGAGTTGCCGTAGTTCAGAAGTCGCAGATTAAATGGATCGATCTGAGCCAAAAGGCTATCGCTGGTTTGATTCGTTGAATACGGTTGCAGGCCACCATTCGATGACTCGTCCAACGAATGGCTGTAGGTATAGTTCACTTGGCCGCTGAACCCCTTGGTGAAGTGTTGCACCACTCCGAACGTTAAACCGTTGTAGTTGGAGACGGCGTTGTTTGTTAACTGTGTGATAGTGCCGAAGCGAAGGTCGGGTTGAGTCGACGGAAGTACAGAGACAAACCCGGGATCGGCCAGACAAGCAGCCTTCGCGCAAAAGGTGTTAAGACCTGGATTAACCACAAATTCGTTATATCCATGGTTACCTACGTAGTTTACGGTCACTGCGGTCTTCTGACCGAAGGAATGCTGCATCTCGAAATTCCACTGCAGGTATTGCGGGTTAGTTATGTTCCTGTTCGAAGCGGCCATGACTGGCGGAGAGAACGTTCCGCCTGCGGCTGCCACCGCTGCTGAGATGCTGGCTAGGGTTCCACCAGATCCAAACCCACTGACCAGTGCAGCATTAGAAGCGGCTGCCGAACTAAAGGCGCTGTTTTGAACGCCCGGAGCAAGAGTGAAGGTATTCGAAGGATTTACGACGCCGCTGTCAATGTTAAAGCTGGCGACGAATGGAGCATTACTCACGAACCGTTCTGCAATTTGTCCTGGGTACAAATCGGAGAACAGCCCAATGCCTCCCCGGAAGACAGTATCCTGGCGGAGGCTGTAGGCGAATCCGATTCTGGGCTGAAAAACGATCGCTTGGAGATTCGGGAAAGCTTGCTTCAAACCGGTTTGGATCGCGGCGCTGTACGGACTATTTGCGTCGTGGTCTAAGTCTAGGAAGCTTCCCGCAAAGCGCGAGAAGCAACCCTTCGGACACGACTCGTTGGAATTTCTGTCGGCACGCAAGGAAAGCGTCAACTTTAGCTTCGAGGTGGCGCGCCATTCGTCTTGCGCATAGAGGCCTAGACTGTAGTATTGGAAGCCTGCCTCATTGGTATTCTCGAAACGCTGTGCAAGTCGATCGTCGATTCCGTTAAAGAAGGAAGTCATGCTGAAGATCTGCAACTGCCCGGTCGTATTTCTGAACGGTGTCAGGTCAGTGATGCGGTTGCCTCTAAAATTGACTCCAAATTTCAGATCGTGG
>DATNKA010000261.1:0-8084 GCA_035603655.1 Candidatus Acidiferrales bacterium
TGGGGAGATTGAGCCAGAAGACTACCGCTTCGCCGGGACTTTGGAATCAGCGAGGGTGTTCTCTCATGGCATTTTGAGAGCTACCCGCTGGTTCCAGGGTGCCACACTTTCCTCGTACTCCATGGGATCGCCAAAACCTTCGGTTTGGACGCCGAGTTGGCGTAGAGCGTCCAAGGCCATCAATCGGCGATGCGCGTTGAATGTCATGATATGGGCGAAGACGCCGCCGTACGTGAAGGTCTCCGCCGGTTCGCACAGAGCGTCGACGAAGGTATCATCCCAGCCGGTACGGTTTCGGATGTCACGGAGAATACGATGCAGTTCAGCATCCGTCTTTTCGAGCCTTTGCAGCAGCGCCTGCGGGGAGCGCTGCGATTTGGGAGGGCCATTCATATCCATATCGGCTCCGGACAGCGCGGCGGTCCAGACTTCCTTAGTGAAGATAATGTTTTCTAACAGCTGCCTTAGAGTCTTATTCGACTCTCGCCAAGGCAGCAGCTCTACGACCGTGGGCAGCGGCCGATCCAATTGTTCCTCGGTCAAAGTACCCGCGTATTCCAGCAAACGCCGCGTGTGCCAAGAATCGTTGCCTGCAAAACGATCGAATAAATCCATGTCTGTCCCTCCTTTTGTTGACGAACCAGGGGCGAAAAAGTGAATCTTGTTGGACGCCGGCAAATGAAAGTGCGGATCACGCATGCGCCGGTAGACGCTGGGAGAAGCCCGGAAAGCTTTTTGGAAAGCGCGAGTGAACGCCTCCAACGAAGCGTAGTTGGCGTCCAGAGCAATGTCAGTGACCGAAATTCCGGTATGCCCCAGTTGATAGGCTGCTCTTTCCAGCAATAGCCGTCGTCGCATGGCTGCCGGAGTTTCTTCGACCACGGTTCGGAACAACCTGTGGAACTGCGTGCGGCTTTGATAGGCTTGGCGCGCCAGATCTTGCGTTTTCGCCTGAGTGTCCAGGGAGTTCGCGACAATTGCAGAGAGGCGGCCTGCCGTGTCCCGACCATCCGCTTTATTCATGCTTCCGGTTCCCCATGGTGAACGAATCATAGACAAAAAATGACGCCTCCCGCCTGATCGTACGTACCAATCTTCTAACTCAAAAGGCGGACCAAGGCGAATGAACACATGCGACACCGCGATTGCACGCTTACTCTCCAGAAACGCCGTTGTGTTGAGCGAACAGCCTAACTCCCAGATCGTCCACCCGGAAGCTACCCGAAAGGGGTCACGGGTGCATTAAAATCCACTAGTTCCGTCCGGAATGTATGCCTGCGGCACGAGGCCGTTTGTGCCAGCGGTAGAAGAATGGAATACCGAGAACAATCACTCCCAGCCCCAGTGAGGAACGCACGGGCCGGACCATCCACAAGTTGACCGTCAAAGCCGTCGCGGCCGCCAAAAAGATGAGCGGCGTCCAGGGATATCCCCAGGCGCGGTAAGGCCGAACCAGGTTCGGCTCTTTTTGGCGTAAACGTATCAGGGCAATCGCCACTAACCCGAAAAAGATCCACACGGCAAAGACAAACAGCGAATAGAGTTCCTCGAATGTCCCACTGAGCGTCAGCAACGCAGCGATCGATCCCAGGAAAACCAAGGCGCCGGTGGGCGTCCGAAGGGAAGGGTGAAGGCGCTCTGCGAAACGAAAGAACAGACCGTCGCGCGCCATGGCGTAGGGGATGCGAGCACCTGTCAAGACCACGACGTGCAGCGCCCCAAGAGCCGACACGGCCATGGCGACAGTGAGCCAGGCTGCGCCGCGCGAACCACTCAACGATTGCACTACGTCCGACGCAACATGCTGAGACGCCGCCACTTGTGCGAATGGCAAGACGTGGAAGTACACAACATTCGCCATCAAATACAGCCCACCCACAGTGAGCAGCCCCAAAATGATGGCTCGGGGGATGTTCTTCTGCGGCTGGACAATCTCTTCTCCCAGATCGCCCAGATCGTTAAAGCCGTTGTACGCCCACATCGCAGGAACCAGCGCTGTCAGCAAGGCGGCAATCGTTCCCCAGCTGAACGATGTTAACGCTGGCGCAGTTGAGCCGGCGTGTTTTGTTCCGAACACTACGCCTCCGGCAACAATGACCAGGATTGTGCCCATCTTGAGCGACGTCAGCAGCACCTGGATGGCGCCACCCATCCGCACACTGAAATAATTGACCGCCGTCACGATCACCACGATCAACGCCGCAATCGGCTGGGCCGTCGTGAATGTGAATTCGTAACGTCCGATGTGAGTGCTGAACAAAGGCGTGGCCACAATGGGAAACAAAAATCCCAGGAACCGCACGAAACCGGCTGCCAGAGTGGCCATAGCGACTGGCCGCTCGAGAAACGAACTCATCCAGCCAAAGAGAAATCCCCAGAGAGGGCCGAGCCCACGGCCAAGGTAGACGTAGGGGCCGCCGGCCTTCGGAAAAGCCGCACCGAGTTCGGCATAGCAGAAGGCGCCTAAAAGCACGATGAGCAAGCCGAGGATCCAGGCGATCAACACCAGCGTGGCGGAGCCCACGGCGCGTGCCATGTTGCTAGCGACAAGAAAAACCCCCGTCCCGATCGTGTCGCCAATAACGATGGCGATCGCCGACCCAAGACCCAGGCCACGAACCAAATCACTTCGCTCGGAATGGTCAGATGGATTGCTAGCCAACATCGCGGAAGTCAGAGCCTACTAGCAGTAATAAAGATCGTCAACGACCCGCTAGGTGGGTAGTGTCTTCCCTTCATCGATTGCCCACTTCCCGCCCGGTGACTCAGTTCCAAGGCCAGGGTCACTCGCCAAAGAAATGCCGCGATGAACGCAAAGTCAGAGTAACTGTAAAGCGCGCAAAGCATTCGGAAAGGCGCGAAGTGATCCCCACCCAGCGAAAGGGTCTGCCCTAGCCATTGCGCATCCGGACCAGTCCTCTCATTGCGGACGTGAGATATACGGGCCCATAGCGCTGATTAAGGGTTGCGCGATATGATCGAAACCGCGATGGCAGCGCATAAATTCATGCTGAGTGAGTTTCCCTGGGGCGAGCGTCACCGCGTGGCCGGCATGGAAGACGTCCTTACTCCTGCGCTTGTGGTTTATCCGGAAATTGTGGCGTCAAACATTGCGCGGACTTTGCATCTGCTCGGAGGCGATCCGGATCGCTGGCGTGCGCACATCAAGACCGCAAAGCTGGCCTACACGCTTCGCATGCTTGTCGAGCGGGGTGTCCGGAGTTTCAAGTGCGCAACCACGCTCGAACTGCTGGTAGCTTGCGACAGCGGAGTTGCCGACGTCCTTCTTGCCTACCCGGTGGTTGGCGCAAATGCGCGCCGCGTGCTCGAAATAGCGAATCAGTTTCCGGGCGTCCGGATTTCTGTCCTAGTTGAGAGCGAAGAACAGGTGTGGCAATGGCGAGGCAGCTCAGTCGGTGTGTTTGTCGACATAAATCCAGGCATGAATCGAACAGGAGTCGAACAGGGCCAGACCGACAAAGTGGTTCGGCTTGTGCGTGCTGTTGAAAAAGCGGAGCTGCAATTCAGCGGCCTGCACTACTATGACGGCCAGCACGGGGGGCTCGAGGAGCCCGAACGGACCGCGGCGGCGCATGCGGGATACGATCGTTTGCTGAAACTTGTGATCGCGATCCAGGACAATGGGATGAGTGTGCCGGAAGTCATCACTGCAGGGACGCCGACGTTCCCCTGTTCTCTCGCGTACAAGGGTTTTCACGGCGGAGGGTTCATCCACCGTGTCTCGCCTGGAACAATTGTCTATTGCGACGCCACAAGTCTGGCGCAACTGCCCGCCGCGTACGGCTACGCGCCAGCGGCGCTGGTATTGACACGTGTGGTCAGCCGGCCACACGACGGAATCATCACCTGCGACGCGGGCCACAAAGCTGTCTCGGCCGATGCGGGCGTGCCCACGTGCGTGGTCGCCGGACATTCAGAACTGGCGCCTCTCGCGCCCAGTGAAGAGCATCTTCCGATGGCATTGAACCGCGAAACCCCAGGTCCGCAGGTAGGCGAAGTGCTCTATCTCCTCCCCCGCCACGTCTGCCCCACGGTGAACAACTTTGATTCCGCGCTCCTCGTGCGGGACGGCCAGATCGCGTCAGTCGAGAAAGTCACCGCTCGCGGACGCGAAGCGCCGCTGCTGCCGATGTTAGCGTTGGCCAAGTCCTCAGTGGGTCTCGCGGCTACCGAGCCAGTTTAGCCGGATAGTCTAGGAAAGAAATTCCGCGCCGAGGCCTCGGTCGGGGTGAGCCGTCCTTGTGGCGTTTCTTGCGACAGGGCGGGAATTTTATTTGTTCCGGCGGCTCGCCTTCTTCTTTGTCGTCTTCTTTTTCTTTGCCCCATGCACTGGTCTCGAGCCCGTTTTCTTCACACTGTACGCAACGCAGTCGATCTCAATCAGCATGCCTGGAGTGTGACCAAGATCGCTGCCTACGGTCGTGCGCGCCGGATACGGCGGAGAAAAACGTCGCGAGTAAACCGCGTTGTAGCGCGCGAACAAACTCGTATCACTCAGGTGCACGTGGACCTTCACCACATCGCGAAGAGAAGCTCCGTCCGCCTCGAGAATGGCAACAAGGTTATCAATGGTCTGCTCTGCCTGCTGCTCAATGCTGTCGCCGACCAGCCTGCCATGGACCGGGTCGATCGGACCCGTTCCGCTGACGAAGACGAAATCCCCGGCCCGCCATCCCTGGGAATAAGCTCCCCCCGGCGGTGCACCACGCTTAGCTTGAATCACGTATTTGGCCATCTTCTCGTGTCTCCCTAGCTCCTTGTTTCGCGTCATCCCGCTGACTCCTGCCTTACTATCGGCGGCTTCCCCGGAAACTATCACATAGTAACTCCCGAATCGTCGGCTCAACCGAAAGTAATCCGAGGCGCCAGCAATCCTCTCAACTGGCGAAACAAATCAGAAAGAGGAGGTCAAGAAAAAAAGCTTTTCCCCGAGCTTGACATATGTCCGTTTATGATATATCACGTTATGATATATGGTGAAAACGGAAATCCCGGATCCTGTGCGCAAGCTGCTACCTCTTAGTCCGGCCGTGTTCTACATCCTGTTTGCGCTTGCTGAGGGCGAAAAGCACGGCTACGCAATCATGAAGGAAGCAGAAACTGTGGCTGGCGGACAATTCACGATGGGACCGGGGACGCTCTACACCACCATCCAGCGCTTGCTGGAACTCGGGCTAATTGAAGAAACCTCGACCTCCTCAGACTCCGAACGCCGCCGCCGCTATTATCGGCTGTCACGAAGCGGTCGTCAGGTATTTGAAGCCGAGTTGAATCGTATGGAGTCGCTGGTGCGCTCGGCCCAGCGCAGGAAGTTGGTGCCCCGTGACGGTCATTAACGGCAGCTCCGTCTCGGCCGTCCTCGAAGTCAGCCGCAAGGTTTACGCGACGTCTCTAGTCCTCTATCCCTACGAGCTTCGCCGCGAGTTTGGCGCCGAGATGGTCGAAGTCTTTGATGAACAGGTCTCGGAAGCATACTCCCGAAGCGGTTTTCCCGGCCTGCTTCGTGTCTGGTTCAGCGCGACCAGGGAGTTCGTCACTATCGCTTTGCCCGGTCGGCTTGCCGAGCGCATGGTTCCGATCGTTGCCGTGACGGCGGCATTGGCATTGATGGTGTGGTTTGCCGGCTATATAGGCTACGTGATGGAAACAGCCTGCCCAGGCTGCAGTCATTAATTTATTTTGGCCTTGTAAATCCGTGGAGGTATCTATGAAAGGTTACCTTTGTCTGTTTCTCCTATTGGTCGGCGCGGCGCTTTTCGCGCAGTCGAACGCGACGCCGGAAGAGGCCGCGGTACTTCGGATACAGCAGCAATGGTTGGAAGCATCGCAGAAGGGCAACGGCGAAGCATTAAGTCAGATCATTGACGACAGCTTCGCTGGCAGCACGCCTGACAATCACATCATCACCAAGCAAAGTCTCTTTCCGCCGAGCGGCAGCGGGCCAATGTTCACCAAGACCCACTTTGTGAGCCTCAACGCAAGAGTTATCGGTAATACGGCGGTGGTATTCGGAAGCATGATCACCACCGGTGACCCGACAGTTTTGCGCTGTGCCATGGTCTATACGAAGCGAGCAGGGGCCTGGAAGATGATCGCCGCTCAACTGGTACCGGTGTCAGAGACGAAGGATGCACGAGGACAGTAGCCCTGGTGCGTGCAGGTTGCTTTCCGGACATGTCTTCTGAGGCTCCGATGTTGACGAATCAATGCCTGTTACACACACCGACCCCAACCGGGGGTTTTAAGCGCCTGACTAAACCAGGCCGAGCCGTGACGGGGCGTAATGTGGACCACAAGCTACCCCTCGCTTATCGTTTGAGGGAATGCCCGGACGAGCGCGGAACTATTGGGGCTCAGATGGAGTCTGTAATGATGAGGTCGTTTCTTGGGAAGGCTCTCGCTCCGGATTGCTCTTCCAATTGTGGCAGGGCTCTGGTTCGTGATGCTGTGTTTCGTAGCCGCTCGGCAGTCTGGCATCATCGAGTGGGGAGGGTGGGGGTGGTCTTCTAAAGACGCGATTGCATGGGGGACGGAACCTGTCGATATTGGCACGCCTGCAGATGTTTTGCTCCTTGCCTTCAACTTGCCCGCTCTCATCGCCTTACTTCCTCTGCTGCCTTTGACCTATTGGGTTGAGTCTGAATTGGTGCTTCGCAGTACATGGGGTCTGGCCGCAGTTGGACAATGGTTCTTGATTGGGCGCTCCTTTGACATTCGACGTGGCCTTCTTCCGGTTGGCCGGCCGAGTTCGCCACCTTGGCTCAAGAAGATTTTGTTTAGCATAACCATGGTGGCCGGAGCGCTCTTACTGGGAATGGGTCTATATTCGGTCGCGGGTCACAGCAGCATTTGGGGAATCGGAATGGCTGCTAGCTTCGTGTTCTGGGGATTCGCTCTCCTCATCCTTGCCTTGCGTCGGCGCGCATCTTCCGCTTGGGCTAGCGATCATTTCATCTTCCTTCGTCTCTCGTAAATCTCTTTCGGTCAATTGGCGATACAAATCGTGATATCAGTCATTTGACCGGCAGTCAAAACATGTAATCGCCTGCCCCGGGCCTCGCGACTTCGCTCGCTTCGTGGTTGGTTCACTCTGCCGGCAAGAGTTGCTATTTGCTTCTTGAAGGTCGATCTCCTTTTTCATGTGATTGCACGTTGAGTGCGTTGATCACCGCTAGCTTAATGCCGTCGTGATCGGGAACCGACCTTCTCATGCCATCTGTTGCATCAACTGATTCTTGGGCGCTTGGGTCACTACCCGTCGTCAGAGATCGCTACTGAATAGAGAAGGTTATATCGCTGCGAGCATCTCGATGGAAGGCCCCCACGTCAGCCGATGGGCACACTCTCCGATCCCGCAGGTTGTTTGTGCTGACGGATGTACGGTGTATTCACCCGGCGGCAGATCATTGATCTCCGTTAGCCTGGCCACACCTCCGGTAGAGCATGATTGCGGCGGAATTCTAACCGCAACATTCATTGTGCGGGTCCCCCCACTCAGCAGGCTGGGTTTGTTTTTCATTGCTCTCCCATGACATCTTCCTGCCTGCTCAAAACACGATGTCCGTACGCGTCAAACAAATTAAAGCTGTCGGCTCTTAGATGGTCGATCTCGCAACCCGAACAAGAAACCTCCGATTTGCCGGGGTTATCCGGTCAGAAGTAAATCGGTGCTTCCTGGCCCAGCGCAAAATCGTGCCAAGCCATCGACCAGCCGACGCGGAGGGTGCCCGATGTCTGAATCATGCGCGGCTGGCCCATTTTAAGCAGCTCAGGCTTGTTGCAGTCCGGTGGAACGGTCGCCGGGGAAGAAGTTTCGCCGTCGTGAGCCGCTGCCCAGCGTTCGTTGCGTGGATCACGACCGAACGTTGCTCTGCCGCCATACGCTTACATCCACGTTGGCGCAAATCCGGGCGGCGAAGGGGAGCGTAAGCATCGCACTCTCGGATGGCAAAGCTAGTTTGAGGGTTTGGATCACGTTGCACACCGCCAGCGGATCAGCTTCGTAATCAGGAGCGGTTGACCCGACAAGAAAATGTGCAGCCTCACCTCGCTGCAGGTCGGGA
>DATNKA010000262.1:0-7488 GCA_035603655.1 Candidatus Acidiferrales bacterium
GGAAATGTGAATCCCTGAAAGTTAAGCCCATCGCCGACGGCAGAGGAGTTGGGATGGGGGTAGTGCTGGAACAACGTCATCACCGCCGGATTCGCGCCCGGTCCCAGAGGGCAAGTGCCATTGCCGGTGCAGTTTGGGTCCATCATAGCCAGGTCTTGCTGCGTCAACATTTCGATGCCACCCGCGGGGCAGGCGGGATCGCCCGTGCAGTCGTAGTTCATGATTCCCTGGCGTAAATTGTCGCTGGGCACAACGCGCGTCGTTTGCGTGTTTTCCCGAGTACGCTGGCCTTCGTAAGCGAGGAAGAAGAAAATCCGGTTCTTGACAATGGGGCCGCCGAGAGTCGCGCCAAAAGTGTTCCGGATCAACTGGCCGGGAACATTGGGGAGCCCGGATTGCAGTTGGCTTTGCTTGTTAAACCAGTCATTGGCCAAACCGACATTCGTCCGATTGTATTCGTAAACTGAACCGTGGAAACTATTTGTCCCACCTTTCGTAATCAGCGCGACCTGTGCGCCCGACGAGCGCCCCTCGTCAGCGTTAGCATTGCTGGTAGTCACGCGAAACTCCTGCAAGGAATCCAGCGTGGACCGAAGCGCACCCGCGAAGGCATAGCCTTTGACTTGATCGTTGTCATCCACCCCGTCTAGCGTGATGTTCGTCTGGTCGCTGCGCGCTCCGCTCACCGATCCGCCACGGCTATCCTGGTTCTGGTCGACATTGGTTCCCACAAAGGTTACGCCCGGCTGTAAGCTCAGAATCTGCGTGGGATCGCGGCCTTCAAAGGGCAGTGATTCGATTTGTTGCGTGCCAAAGGCGTTCCCCAACGTGGCATCTCCGCTGTTCACCTGCACCGCCTGGCTCTGTACATCGATGATGGATGCTTCGGCCATCACCTTCATGGCGACGTTCGCCGTGGTCGGGACATTCACCTGTAACACCAGGTTCTGTTGCTTGATGGTGGCGAATCCGGCCATGCTCACCGTCAGCGTGTAAGTGCCGGGCGGAATTTGCAGAAACTGGTAGGCCCCAAGGTTGTCGGTCGTGGTGGACTGAGAGAATCCCGTGCCTGGGTTGGTAAGACTCACCTTGGCGCCAACGACGACAGCGCCCAACTGGTCGGAAACACTGCCGCGCAGGGATGATGTGGAGGACTGCCCCCAAGACAACGCAGAGAAAGCAAGCATTACAACTGCCCAAGCCACGGTCAGCCGTTTCATACCACCCCCTAGTCGCGGCCGCACTGAAATTGCCGCTGATTGCCTGCAGTGGGATAATCTGCGAATGCGTGGGGCAAAAAATAGTTCCCAGCCTTAACGTTTGTCAAGGTCTTTTCTTTCCAATCCTTTAAAGGAAACAACTTGCTGCTAGTTTTCAGGGGGACATGATGCTGAGATCCAACTCTGTACTTCCGATCGTTGTTTTGTTTTTCGTATTCTCCGGCGGCTTCGTGATTGCTCAGTCCAAGCCGCGCGCCCGCGATTTGGGAGTTCCTTTTGACGGCACGCCGGGACCACTGAACGCCATCACCGACGTCAAAGGCGTGGAAGTCGGTCACACGACACTCATTTCGGGAGAGGGGTCCCAGAAGGCGGGAATCGTCCGTACCGGCGTCACCGCGGTGCTCCCTAGAGGCAAAGACTCGAACGATCCGGTCTTCGCGGGGTGGTTCACCGAGAACGGCAATGGCGAGATGACGGGAACGACCTGGGTCGAAGAATCAGGCTTCCTTGAAGGCCCCGTGATGATCACGAATACACACAGTGTTGGGACCGTACGCGATGCCGTAATTCGCTGGCGCGTGAAACGCCGGGGGCCTGACAAGGAGGGCTATTCCTGGTCTTTGCCGATTGTCGCCGAAACCTGGGACGGGTACTTGAATGACATCAACGGTTTTCATGTGACGCCAGAGAATGCTTTCAGCGCCCTTGAGAGCGCACATACCGGCCCCGTGGCCGAAGGCAACGTGGGGGGCGGCACCGGAATGATATGCAACGAATTCAAAGGAGGAATTGGTACTGCTTCTCGCGTTCTCGATTCCAAGTACGGCGGTTATACCGTGGGAGTGTTGGTGCAATGCAACTACGGACAACGCGATCAGCTACGGATTGCTGGTGTGCCGGTCGGGCGGGAGATTCCCGGGCAGAAGGTCTGGGACGACGACGTGGGATCGATCATTGTAGTGGTTGCAACGGATGCTCCGCTGATTCCAACCCAGCTCAAGCGGGTCGCGAAGCGGGTAACGCTGGGATTAGGCAGAGACGGAAGCTATTCCGGCGATGGCTCGGGAGATATCTTCATCGCGTTTTCCACGGCGAATTCCGGAGAGGCCTCGTCGCGCGGTCTTCGTCAGCTCACCATGCTGCCCAACGATCAGATCAATCCTGTCTTCCTCGCCACGGTACAGGCCACCGAGGAAGCGGTGATCAATGCGTTAGTAGCGGCTGAGACCATGACAGGCGTCAACGGTCACACCGTCGTGGCCCTGCCCCATGATCGGTTGCGGGAAGTCTTACAGAAATACAACCGCCTACTAAAGTGAAGGCACTCGTTCGGTCAGGTCGAGCTCAGTTTGACCTCTTTGCGAGCGGGTGATTAGGCTGGCCGCCTTGGGAAGATTCGCAGGGATCCAAGCGGCATCAGGTCATGCCTGCGATAAGAGAATTGACCAACGGCTACTTTTCGTAGACCGTTCGGCCACCTGTGACGGTGCGCACGATCTCGATATCTTTGATTTTCTCCTGGTTCACGGTGTGAGGATCGTCTGCCAGCACGACGAAGTCCGCCAGCTTGCCGGGGGTAATAGATCCTTTGATCACTTCCTCATGTGAGTTGTACGCACCGTTGATGGTGTTCACCAGCAAGGCTTCATCTACGCTGATTCTTTGGTTGGCTCCCCAGGTCTCTCCATTCCAGCCGGTACGCGTCACCATGCCCTGCATGCCCATGAGCGGGGCAAACGGCCCCGGGCTGAAATCTGAGCCGGCCGCGGCTCGAATTCCGGCGTCGAAGAAGGAACGGTACGCCATGCTCCGCTTCATGCGTTCTTCGCCATAAAAATGAAACTTGTCGGAATTGTAGTAGGCATAGGTGGTGAAGGGGGCAGGAACTGCGCCGAGCGCCTTGATACGCCGCAGAAGATCCTGGTTGATCAGGGTGCAGTGAGTGATCTTGTGGCGCACGTCGGGACGCGGTGCAGCCTGCTGCGCCCGCTCGTACGCGGTGAGCACCATGTCGATGGCAACATCCCCATTCGCGTGGCAGTTCGGTTGGATGCCAGCCCGCTGCACGCGCTCTGCCCAGGAGTTGAGATCCTCCTGCGTCTCGGTGATGTTGCCGCTGTAGGGAGGATGGGTGCCGGCATAGGGTTGGCTCAGCGCCATGGTACGCTCAGAAAATGAGCCATCGGCGGTGTGCTCCGAGGTAGCACCAAAGCGAATCCACTCGTCTCCGAAGCCGCTGCTGATCCCGTTCGTGATCATTGCCTCCAAAATATCCCCGCTGGTCTCAAAGCTCACCCGGTGCAGTAGTTCGCCGCGTGCCCGCACTTGCTGGAGCGCAAATAAATCGCCGTCTTCGTGATGAACGCTGGTCAGGCCATAGCGGACGAATTGTTTGGAAATGTATGCCAGTCCGTCACGATCGCGTTGCTCCGTCTGTTCTGCCGTGAAGGTCTCCCGTTTACCAACGTTGTTGAATACGTCACGCGCGCGATCGGTGACTCGTCCGTTCAGTTGGCCGTTTTCGTCGTGGTCGTAAGTTCCGCCCATCCGGTTGGGAGTGTCCTTGTTTATCCCAGCCAACTCGAGCGCTTTACTGTTGTAGTAGGAGGTGTGGCCGCCGCGATGATGGACCACTACCGGATGTTCCTCTGAGACCTGGTCCAGGTCGCGCACATTGAGCTGGCGGTTGTCCTTCACCTTGGTGTCGTCAAAGAAGTATCCATCGATCCAAAAGCTCGCGGGCGTCTTCTGGGCCTTGGAGCGGAGTTTATCGATGATGCTGGCGATGGTAACAAACTCGACCTCATAGGGGTTGCCCACCAGGACTTCGTAGAGCAGAGTGTTGCCGCCCGCGTGATTGTGGCAATCGATAAATCCGGGCACGATGGTCATCCGCTTTGCATCGAAGGTCTGCGTTCCCCTACCGATGAACGCCTTAGCTTCTGCTGCGCTCCCCAAATAGAGGAATCGTCCACCTTTAACCGCAAAAGCCTCCGCCTTCGGCATGCGGGAGTCGACGGTGTAGACCTTGGCGTTGAATACGACTAGATCGGCGTGGCGTGGATCAGCGTCGGCACTCTGCGCTTCACCGAATCCGGTTGTACCCAAAAGGCTAGCGCTGGCAAGACCTGCCACGCCGCCTCCGGTCAGGCCCAGGAATTCCCTACGACTCCGGTATTTGTTCATCGCTCCTCCTGCTTACCATCCTTACCATCTGCGCCCCGTGCATTTCTGCCCAAGCCGGCCTGGACGTCCAAAAGTCGTCGCCATCCTGTGCGGAGTCCACCGGTTTGTGCCGAACCTGTTTGTCCCGAACCAGGCGTTCAGCTGGACTGCTTTTCTTCGCACTATGTCAATGACGAGCACAGCGTCACTCTCTCCAGTCTTTCTTTGTCCTTAACCCAACGCACGCTTTGTCCTTAACCCAACGCACGCTTTGTCCTTAACCAACGCACGGGTGGCTTCGATCCGCTGCTTTTCCGGCGAGGACTCGACCTTCGACAGAGACTCAAGAACACACCGGTCCTTGTCGCGGTTCTTCGAAACCGTCGGGTTTACCCAATCGCGATTGAGTGCATCAAGCCACCCATTCTCATCGCGCAAATCCCAAAGGCGGTTTATGTCCACAACCATTGCTCCTGGACCGGCATTGCGACCAGGACGTCCGCGAGCAGACCGCTCGCACCCCCGGCGGAACTTGGAGAACTCTAGAGTGCCCACGTGTGCGATGACTAGGCGAGGCAAGTCACGGCCCGGAATGCAAATGGATCAGGCGCCAGCACCTAAAGCTTCATGCTTTCCACCCCATGTTATCTCTCGAACTGCGCGCGAACCCTGGTCGATCGCGATGTTGGTGTAGGCGTGGCCATCGGCATCAGAGTTGGCGATGTGAATGCGTCCGAAAGGCTGCCGGCCAATCACGCATGGGCGCTCGGAATCCGGACGGTCCAAGGGCTCGAAGAGCGGGTTGTACTCGTAGGCGTAACCGTGCGGCCACCGGTTCACGGTAATGGCCTGGATGTCGCGTGCAGACTCGAATCCCCCGGCGCCCAGCATGCGTCCGAGCTGATCGCGGAGGTTGCGTTCAAAAACGTCAAAGGGTGTGGTCATCAGCTCATAGCGTCCTGCCCGATATTGATCCTTGGCCGGCAAGCCGGGTTTGCATGGGGTACGCAAAAGATGCAACAGGCAGGGCTCCTGCGGTGTGCTCGGGAAATGATACTCGCCGATTGAAACTGGGAAATCCAGAGACGCTCCGTTGAAGTAGCCGCCGGGCGCGTAGATCGAGTTCACCCCCAGTTTCTGGAAAGATTCCCAATTGCTGATCTGTACGTTGGTGTACACCAGCGGAAGTTTTACGCAGTAGTGCAGGGCTTCCTTCTGTTTCTCCGACATTTCCGGACAGAGGTAAGGAATCACCATGTTGTAACAGGCGAGAACGCAATGCGACGCCCGCACTTTGTGTGCTTTGCCACTGCGAACATAGGTGACCTCGACCTGCTTGGCGTCTTGCGGATCGCCAACATGTTTCGCCCGCACCGCAGTGCTGTTCAAGCGGATTCGCACTGCCGACTCGGACTCATCGAGACGCGCGTAGTTCACTCGTGAAGTGACCACGTCCTCCATGGTGGTGCCGGGAACCGCGGCCGGTATCAAGGAGCGCACAAGCAGTCGGGCTACGGAAGCATTGCCGTCGGGGAAGTGAAAGATATAGGGCTCGGCCTGTTCTGGCGAGTCTTCATGGCTTTCCAGTTTCATTCCCTTGAAGCCCGGATAGTCCATCTCCAGACAGTCGAGCGCTGAGACGGCGTCAATGCCAACTGCATACAGTCCATGAGGCGCTGATTGAAAAACTTTCACGACCTCTGGGTCGACCTGCACGTACTGGAGCAAGAAGTCCTTGTAGCTAGTCTTCCTTAACTTGCGCCGCTTCTCTTCCCCGGAAAGCCCCGGTAGATAATCGACTTTCGTTTCCTGCAGGCGAGCCAGGTCTCTGCGCGCCCCCTCGGAAATCGGAATCTGCGCCAGAATCTCAGGTGGGTAGGTCAAGCCAAGGTAGTGTGTCCCGAAGCCAGGCAAGAAGCGGTCGACACCGAAAGTTTCCTTGTCGAAGAAAGTCGCCCGCTTCAAACCCATACTCTTATAGAGCTTTTGGTCGAAGTACTTGTAAAAGCGATCGACCTCGATTCCCAGCTCCTCGAGGAGGCCCAATGCTTCTTTGCTGTAGTGATGAGGCGCTTCGAGCGACTGCGTTCCTCCATAGCCGATCAGGAGCCGCTGACCATTCTGGAACTCGTTGCGTTTCGCGTGTCCACCAAAATCGTCGTGGTTGTCGACCACCAGGATTTTGGCGCCTGGTCCTGCGAGCTTTCGGAAGAAGTAGGCCGACGCCAAGCCGCTGATGCCGCCACCGACGACAATAAGATCGAAAGATTCCTTTTCGTCAACCGCTTCCGGCCAGGTCTGGCCGTCGCGCATTTCGTGTGCCACTTCCCATGATCCATCGTGGCTACCCCGCATGCCGGTTTTGGCAGGTGGGTAATAACTTGGATCCTTCTCAGCCGCAGCATCGGGCGCGGACATCGCTTCCAGCCAGGCAGGGCTGCTGGCTGCCAGCGAGGCGCCGACGGTGACAGCGCAACCGTTCAGAAAATCGCGCCGCGTTATGGTGCGGTCCATTCCCAACGCTCGATCTTGCGCCTTGCTCATCGGCCTCTCCTATCAGAAACGACTTGCCCGGTTCCAGAATCAAGTTCCCGAGTGAACCATCGAACACAACGGTGCCCACTCTCGCCTCGCAATCTCATCCAGCCTAAAAAGTCATTCGTAGAGCCAGCTGCAGGATTCTCGGGGCGTATGTTCCGCTGATCTGGCCGAATGTTCCTGACGTAACGGAAGTATCAGAAGGCGGCCGGAATTCTGCATGATTGAAGATATTGAATGCCTCGGCGCGGAAGATAAGTTTCGTTCGTTCTCCGACAAGGTCGGTTGATTTTTCCAGTGCGAGGTCCAAATTGGAATGGCGCGGACCATGGAACGAATTTCTGGCATAGGTTCCATAGAATCCCAATGGACAGGTAGCTGGCCCGATACAGGCGTCGGGTTGGAATGAATTGGGATTGAACCAGAAGTTTCCGGTGGCCCCGTTAAACGTTTGCACACGACGCGGATCAAATGTCTGCACGGAACTGCCTATTTGGTCGGCTCTTACGATCTCTCCGTCCCCGGCTCCCGACGGACCCGGATCTGAAGAATGCTGGTGCGT
>DATNKA010000263.1:0-3823 GCA_035603655.1 Candidatus Acidiferrales bacterium
GGACTCGCTTACTTCTAGACGAATCACGTGACATAACCGCTCCTCCCTAAACGATTAGATTTTCTACATCTCTCTCAGTGTACGTTACTCGGTGAGCAGATAGCAGCCCGACATGACGCACCCGCTTCGGGTCGAAATCTCGCGGTTAGTACCCGCCCAGCACTTCCAACTTATAGCTATCGTGCTCCGCCGGCGGCGTGTCCTTGCAGCCACAGGAGATCTTGAAATATTGCGACTTCCCGGGCTCGATCGCGCCGGTGAGATAGGTCGAATACTGATCCACAAATTTGTCGTGATTGAAGAGATTGGCTTGGATGTGGATGCCACGAGCCGCCTTTTTGCCATTGTTCGTCGCGGTGCCGGTGATCACCGTCACACCGTCGTGCTTCGTTTCTTCCACGTTGCTGAGCCCGATATCCTTGACTGGACTCCTTGCGGCCAACATCTCGTCGGCGTTCTCCACTTGTTCAGCCGCCCGATGAGTGGACCAGCGCTCGGCCGTGAACGCGAAAATACCGAACGCAATGGAGAATCCTACCCCCAGCAGGAAGCCCCTGCCGACGATCTTTGCCGCATTTAGAACTGGATTGGTCATTTCGCGTTCCCTGACGACTTCGTGGTTCCTGGGGGCACTTCTACCGTGAAGGCGGCCTTGGGTCTATGATCCCCCTCACAGTCGCGTTCTGAGATCCCGCGCACGTTACTCTGGCCTGCAAATTGCTCAAATACAGCATCGCTTACAAGGACGTCTATGCTCAAACTCCTTGCCTTCGCCGCCTTGCCAAATGGCATCTAAACGAGGATCTCAGCGCCTTCGCGTGCTTACGCTGATCGGTATGCTCGTTTTGAGCGGCGTCGGCTTTTACGGCGCGTACGATGCGCTCAGCACAGGCGCCACGAAGGCCCCCGGGCGTAATAACAACCACTATGTGACGCTTGCTTCGGAGCCACACGTTTTTCATTCGTTGGTAGAGGTGGACTTGGCATTTGGAGTGCTGTTTGCGGTGCTGGGAATCGTCTCGTATATCTTTGGTGCAAGCAAAGAAGCGCCGGACGATGACGAGAAATAAAGGCCGGATTCGAGTGTTTTAGAGATTGTCGAATGGCAGACGGACTTCGCAACGCGAAACTATACAGCTGGAAAAATACGTTTCGCAGCGATAGTACCAACGAGCACGGAACGATTGGTTAAACCATTTGGCCGTAGGTTAGACGCGAATTGAAAATGCCATGGGATGGTTTGACAAACTAAAGCTAAAAGTGCGCGTGAGAAAGGTCGGTAAAATCTCACCGGCGCATTTGAATCATTTCACCCTGAAAGGTGAAGCCCGCAAGGATGAGCGATTCAACAAAGCCCGATGGACCGGCATTTCGATCAGCACTTCACAGCTTGAGCGATGCATCTTCGATGACGTCCACTCGGAAAGTGTAAATTTGGGTGGCGGCCTCACGCAGTCCACCTACACGGCCTGCCTCTTTCAAGACTGCGACCTCGTTTTCGGGGCGATCGGTAACGCGCGGTTTACTCGATGCCGATTTCGGAGATGCCGTCTCTCGCACTTCTTCGGTACCCAACTTGAAATGATTGACTGCACCTTTCCGGAGACGTCGATCCGACAGGCGGTGTTTCATAGCGCTTCGAGCACTGCGCAAAAAGGTTCTCCGGTGCGCGAACGAAATGGTTTTATTGGCAACGACCTCTCATCGGCCGACCTCGTTGATGTGGACTTCCGCGGCGGAATCGACCTCACAAAGCAAATCCTGCCGAGCGGTCCCGACTATATCTACATCGCGGATACGGGGCTGGCGGCGAGCATTGCGGGTGAATGGGCCGCCGAGTTCGCCCCAACATCACCGGATACGAAACGAGCTAAATCACTCCAACGAATGCTTGAGTTCTATCACTCGCACGGGCAAAAGCAGCAGTTATTGCGCCTATCCGGACATAACCAGCTGAAAGAACAACTGCGTTCCCGCTTCCTTCCGGTTCACTCGGCCGCGCCACTACTTTGACGAGTCGGGCGCAGGCCGACCAGTAGGGTCAGCGTCCCCAGAACTGACAGGACCACGCCTGCCTGGAGAAGCCGGCCGCCAATCACATCCCATAAGGCTGCATTCGCGCCAACCGATCCTGCGGGTGTCCCAGGCGCGCTCCCGAGCACCGCCGCTAAGAGCAGCCCCAACCAGCTTAATTCCATCGAGAGGATGAAAGTCCAAGCCCCCAACTCTGACCAGAGCCGGCCGAGTTTTAATCGTGGCCAGACCCATCCCACTGCAATTAAGCCGAACCCACCGATCAGTCCTGTGAGATGCGCAGCTTCGCCGGTGTGGTGATTATGAAATTTGCCAAAGCCGAAACCGGTGAAAAGACCGGCAAGCAGAAGCAACGCCCCGTGTCGTGCGAAACGAAGGAAAAGAGTTTCTTGCATAGCTACCATTTTCCGGTTGACGGTACTCAGGGCCGTTATTTCAAGCGAAGTTCGGCAAATCGCCTCGGCGTATCACTAAGTTGCAGGAAATCCCAAACGTCAGTTTAGACGCAACAACGGCAGGAGCCAAGACAAAACCTGCTGCCGTCGGCGAATCGCGCAACAAGTATAGTTGGGCGGGAATCGTGCTGGTAAGGGTCGAACTACTAGTTCGCAGCGCCACCGGCGTAATCTATAGGCCAAATGTACGCTCCCATTCCAACCGCGCTTCGAATCGGTCTCGCCGTCGCTCTGACGGCGCTCCTATTTTTGGCGGGCATCTACGCGCTCTTTGGAGGCTCGGCCGCACTGGCGGCCTACTCGTTGATGCAGTTCGGCCATCTGCTCATCATCCTTGCTTAGATCGGAGGAAGTGTCTTCCTAGGTGCACTGGGCGGTGCTGTAATCGCAGGACCTACACCACAGGCCGCCGTTCCTTGGGCGCACTATACTGCCCCGGAGCACTTCCAATTGTTCAAATCTAAACGGGTTACCTCGATGGCGAACAGAACCCGGTCTTGGGTGGCGCGTTTTCTCGCAGCGGGTACTTGCCTGCTTTGCCTCTGTCCGCTCATTGCAATTGCCCAGCCGGCGGCTGGCGCTTCGCGAGTGGATTTCGAGATGCTGACTTGGCCGGAGGTCAAGCACGCCATAGCGCAAGGCAAAACAACAGCGCTCATTTACAACGGTGGAACTGAGCAGCGCGGTCCCCAAAACGTCAACGGAGGCCACACGCTGATGGGACACGCCACCGTGATCGCAATCGCTGAAAGGCTCGGCAATGCGCTGGCCATGCCTGTGCTGCCATTTTCTGTTAACGATGCCAATCCTGAATTACCGGGCACTATCGGGCTTACAGGACCGTTGTTCGCGGCAATCAACGAACAGGTAGTCGAGCAGACGATCAAGAACGGCTTCAAAAACGTGGTTGTCATGGGCGATCACGGCGGCGGCCAGAGCGAACTTAAGGATCTAGCGAGAAAACTCTCGGCAAAGTACGCCGCGGAGGGAGTGCGCGTGGTCTATTGCGGAGATGTCTACCAAAAGGCCAATGACGATTTCAATCAATGGTTATCTGTGCAAGGCTATCCGCCAAGCCTTCACGGTGGGATACCCGACACTTCGGAGATGATCTACCTCGGCGGCAACCATGACTGGGTACGCAAAGAACAACTGGCCAACTCGCTGGGTGACCCTGTACCCCGGAAAGGTGAAACATCCGATCGGAACGTCAAGCGGATCAACAATGGCATTATTGGAGATGCGCGCCGCTCGACGGCTGAGCTTGGCAAGCGCCAGTTCGATATGAAGGTGGATTACGCCGTCAAACAAATTCGCGAATTTGTTTGACGGCG
>DATNKA010000264.1:0-2812 GCA_035603655.1 Candidatus Acidiferrales bacterium
AACCAGCCACGATGCCTAACAACACATCGCGTCCAACCAGGGGATCGCGAAGACGTCCGTTAAGAAGACGCTGCCAGGAAACCATCAGCTTCGGCCAGCTTTGCCGCGCATAAGGCTCCACGGCCATATATCCCAGCCACGCGAGCAACGCAAAAAGCAGGGGAGCGCCCAGCAAAATAAATTGGACCGAAATGTACTCGGCTTGCGGGACGTAGTGATAGACGAAGAATCCATAGACGCAGTTCGCCAGGATTGCAAAGCTCGCCAGACGCAGCGCTCCCTTCGCGTCTCCACGACCCCGCCGAACGTTCCTGCGCGCGAAAAACCCGGCAACGAGAAGATAACCAGCCATCAGTACTGGCCACGCCATCGTAAAAATGTCAGAGGCGGCGGGCATGCGGGATTGACTGGAAGGATCTCCTCGCCATGGCTGATCCCATGGAGCGATCAGTTGGAAGTAGACCGGTACTCCGTGGTAGGCGGCGGCAGTTACGTGGAGAAGCAGGTCGGGGCGATCAGGGAGATGACCCTCCCAGTCGGCGCGGACATCGAAGGAATCGGGCGGGGCCCATTTCGGGCTGGTGGGAACAAACTGAGTCTTGTCGAGTCCGGCTTCGGCAAAAAGTAAGCCCCAGTCCAGATCACGGCTCCGTTCTCCGGTCTCTACTTGCGGCGGGACACAGCGCAGAAAGAGGAGATTTCCTTGCATATCTAGCCTGAGAGCGACCATGCCTGACGTTTCATAAGACGGATTCGACAGAGTCACCCTCGGCGGGCCGTTCGGGCTCTGAGCTCCCGGCATCATCCACTGTGGACTTTGCCGGTACCAGAAGCTGACCGGGGACGGCCACGCGTGTCCCGTGGGAGTACGTTTCCAATCCTTGCTTGAGGAATTGCGAGCTGCATAGCGGAGATAATCTTTGTCTGAAGCGACCCAGAACGCGCGATCCACGGCGACGGAATAACCCAACTTCTGCGCCAGGTCCTGAGCGCGGTCTGCGAGCACTTCCGGGGATTTGTTCATAGGTGCAAGACCCCAGTCCATGTTTCGCGGCGCCAGAAGCATGGATTCACCAAAGATCAGAATGAGTGCGCCCAGCAGGCAAGCCCAGGCAACGGCCGGCCGCAGCGAGCCCTGAGGTCCAGCCGCTGCCACCATCTCTGGTGAAGGAGTTTCTCCGGCCGCTAGCGCCGACGCGAGCGGATCGCCGCCGGGGAGAGAAGCAGCGACACTTAATGCCGAACGCGGCCGCTGCGCTGGGTCCCGATCCAGGCAACGCAGAATGGCCCGCTCGACCGCCGGATCAAAGTTCTTTACGACGCTCGAGGGCGGTGTGGGATTGGTTTCCGTTTGCTTGCGGTGAAACTCGGCCAGGCTGGAGGCATCAAATGCTTTTTTCCCGGTGAACAATTCATACAGAACCAAGCCGAGCGCGTACAGGTCACTCTGAATGGAGGGCGCAGCGCCGTCGAGTAGTTCCGGCGCAAGATATCCCGGTGTGCCTGCAGGGCTGGTTTGCTGATTCGCCTCTGACGTGGCAATCGCAAGCCCGAAATCCGTAATGCGGGCGCGGCCCTTGCCATCGATCATCACATTCGACGGCTTCAGGTCACGATGCAGCACCCCACTGCGGTGAGCGGCGGCTAGGCCGGCACACAGTTGTTGCGCGATCTCGACGGCTTTGTCGTCGGGCAAGCGACCGATCCGCCGCAGCAGTGACGCGAGATCTTCGCCGTCAACAAATTCCATGGAGAGGAAGAGCCTGCCGTCGCTTTCCCCGACGTCATACACGCGACAGACGTTGGGATGGGAAACTTGCCGCGCCATGCGCACTTCGGCATAGAACTGATCGCGCCAACTTGTGCTCTTCCCGCGGTCCATGGGTAGAAACTTGAGCGCCACGTGCTGGCCTAGCTTAAGGTCATCCGCGCCGTAGACTTCGCCCATGCCCCCGCGTCCAAGCAACGATGCCACGCGGTAGCGGTCCGCGACCATGCTGCCGGGAGCGAAGTTGAACGCTAGGGTCGCGTTGTGGGCGAAAACCGGGCTTTCGGCTGTGCGGCGGTCACCTTGGGCTAGCTCATCAGGTGAAATCGACACGGTTGGAGATACGGCGAGCTTTGCGCCACAACGTTGGCACATTTCGATCGATTCGGCTTGCTGAGTTCCACAAACCCGGCAGTGAGTCACTTTGCACTCTGCACTCTGCAAACAGAACTTAGGTCCGACTGATTCTGCACCCAGAACTGTTGTGTGTAAAGCTTGAGCGCGACGGCAGGTTGACTAGCTTTGCGCTGCGGGTCGCGATGGGATAATTTCTGGATTGCCGACATAACCGGCCAATCTCTGCCCACTCTCGAGGGTTCCGATTGCGCGTGGTTCGATAACGCATGCTCGGTATTCCACTTTTCGCTTCCGTGCACTAGCCCAAAGCAACTCGATGTAAACTGTGTCGTGGTTTCTTCTGCGCAGTTCGCGGCTGAACACGATTCGGTTGTCCGCCGGAGATGCAGTCTGAAGTAGATGCACGGTGAACTTCACGATTGGATTGGGCGCAAATGCATCTTGACGCAGAGACCAACCACGGCAAGACAACATGGCCCCCGGAGTTCTGCCTGACCTTCCGCTCTCAAGACCTTGCCGTTGAACCGCAGACCCTTCTTCTCGGGAAAGACAAATCTAATCTTCAGTAATTGCTTCCCTCACGATCCTAGCGGCAGCTTCGCTGGCGTCCTCCTTGTACACGGCTAACTTGTTGGTCGCAACCGAGCGAATCGGGTCGCCTAGTGACTTCTGACTCGATACATCGAA
>DATNKA010000265.1:0-2064 GCA_035603655.1 Candidatus Acidiferrales bacterium
ATCACGACCGGAAGTTCTACGGCGCCAACCTAGCCGAGGTCTTCCGGACGCCGCTCTATGATTGCTCCCTCAAGAATGTGTCTGGCGTGCCCGACTTTGCTCTCACCAGGCTCAAGGGTGGATCGATGGAGATGCAGCGGGCGCCCGCCTATCCTGAAGATCGCGCCATGCTCATCTGCGTGGCTTTAGCTCCGACTCCGGTTGACCGGTGGCGCGCGCGAATCGACGGCCAAGAGGTCGGCGTCTCTCGTTCGATCGCATTCGCAACAACAGTAATCGATCTTATGAAGCCGATGGAGATGTGGGCGGCAGGTCCGTTCGACTATCTACACTATTATGTGTCGCGCGATCTGCTGAATAGAGTTGCAGCAGACAACAGGATTGCACCAGTTGATTCTTTTCGGATGGTCTTCTTTGAAAGGGACCTGGTCGTTGCTCAATTGACCAAGACCATCCTCAGTCAGGTGCGCAACCGTGAACCGCTCAACGTGCTTGCATTAGAAGATGTCTCACTTCTTGTGAGCACACATCTTCTGCAACACTATGGAAACGGTAAGGGAATTCTCCGGGCGCAGCCGAGCCTAGACATCTGGCAAAAGATTCGCACCGAGGAGATGTTGCGTGCGCATCTTGAAGGCGAGATCAGAATTGCGGACCTTGCAACCGCCTGTCAGCTCTCCCCGAGTCACTTCTCTCGTTGTTTTCGCCAGAGCTTTGGCACTTCGGTTCATCAATGGCTCATCAAGCTTCGAATAGACACAGCGAAGCATCTACTTCGCGAAGCCGAACTGAGCCTGGCAGAGGTGGGATTTCGGTCGGGATTCTGCGATCAGGCTGCCTTCACACGCGCGTTTAGCACGCTCGAAGGGACAACGCCGCTTCGCTGGCGCAAACTAAACGGTCGTGGCGTGGTTGCTACTGACGACCTTGTCTCTGGTGAGCTCCGCCCTCGTTAATCGCTTCTATAGAAGCAACGATCCGCTTCACCGAGAACTGTGCTTTTCTGTCCGCGTCCGGGTCCCGAAGAGAATGGCTGGAGACATGGTGGCTCAGATAGATCCCGAGCATGTCCCACGCAAGCTGGGCGACGTCGGTGTCCTGCAATAAGTGTCCCTTGTCGATCGCATCACGGATTAACATAACGAGGGTCTGCCGCCAGACAGATTCCGCCGCAGCGGCAGCCTCTCGAACAGGTCCCGGCAGGAAACTCAACTCAACAATAGCTTGAGCGATCGGACAACTGCCCGGCAGTCCTGCTCTCCTCGTCCATCCAATCCATACATTTAGGTAGCGAATCAGCGACGGCAACCCGCCTCCAACGCCCGTATCGACTCCGAGGCAGGTACGGCTCCAAAGGTCCAATGCAACATCAATAATCGAGCGCTTCAGGTCGCCCAAATGTGGAAAATGCGCGACAACGCCACCCTTTGACAGGCTCGCGCGTCCGGCAACCGAACCAAAGGTGATCCTGCACAGCCCCTCTGCGCTTGCCAAATCAAGCCCCACCCGAAGGATGCGGGTTCTAGTTATTTGACCAGACACTGTTCGTCCTCTGCTTGTCGGCTACGAAAGCTCTTCTCATTCCCGACGAAGTAAGCTACGCCGCCAACCGACTCCGAGAGGTATGCTACGCGGTACACCATCTTGGAGGATTGCCGATATCCGTCCTATTTGTCGATTCGGACTCAGTTTTCGAGTCCAAACGAAGCGCATGGATCAGTGAAAGGGCCATAAATCCGGCTGAGCACCAACATTTCTGGGAGCTATCTCATTCAACCACGGTCATTTTGTACAAGAATGACCGTTCTTTTTAGCGCTACACTCCGGGCAGTCCGACGTCCGCATTGTTCCCTTTTGCGTCTGAATCTGAACTCTCAGCCAAAATCGCTTGCCGCAACAGAGCCATCCATGACGACATCATCGAACTCAGCAAACGCTTACGGTGCGCAGATGGCGAAGTATTTCACCATGAACCAACCGCCCCATGTTGCCATCGATTCTGCGGTTTCCGTCGTCCGGCCGCAACTGGCGATTACCCGGCTGATTGCGCGCAGTGGCATCCCG
>DATNKA010000266.1:0-6553 GCA_035603655.1 Candidatus Acidiferrales bacterium
AGGCTGTGCACGCGCATAGAAAATAGAAAAAATCGGGACTGGCGGAGGGCAGAGAATCCGATTCTAATTCAGTCTCGATCGCAAGTCCTTCGGATCAATAGGCATTCTTGCTGGAAAAAAAACGGAACAAAGTCAGCGTAATGATTTGCAGATCGAAGGTTAAACTCCAGTTGCGAAGATAATAGAGATCGTATTCCACGCGCTTGGCGATGGAAGTGTCTCCACGCCATCCGTTCACCTGAGCCCATCCGGTGATTCCTGCTTTGAATAGGTGGCGTGAATTGTAACGTTCGAACTCTTCGAGGAAACGCTCCACGAAGTAAGGCCGCTCCGGGCGTGGGCCAACTATGCTCATGTCGCCCCGAAAAACGTTGAAAAACTGGGGTAGTTCGTCGAGGTTGGTCTGGCGCAAGAATGTACCCACGCGGGTTCGCCGCGGGTCTTGGTCGCAGGTCCAGCGTGTGTCTCCCTCTTCGCGACTGCCCACCCTCATGGTACGAAACTTGAACATGCGGAAGACTCGCCCGTTTAACCCCACGCGATCCTGAACAAAGAAAACGGGTCCGGGGCTTCCCAGTTTAATGGCCAAGGCGATGAGCAAAGTAATGGGCAGGGTAAGCAACAAAACTGCAACCGAAAAGGCCACATCAAAGATGCGCTTCTGGAACAGATAAGGGCCGCTCTCTGCCAAAGTCGGCCGAAGATCGACCATATGAATTCCGCCCAGGTCGATCAGGCGCTCGCGCATCACAATGCCTTCCCCCAGGTCGATCACGACCCGAGTAGGGACGCAGAGCTTTTCCAGCACGGGCGCGATTTTCTGAACTTCGCTGAGGCGAGCGGCAGGTAGCGCAATAATGATGTCGTTGATTGAATTACCGTTGGAGAACACGGGAATCTGATCCAGTTCGTATACGGGGCCATCCACCGCGACCTCCTGATCTGGAAGCCGCACAAACCCCATAATCCTGCAGGGCAGCACCTCGCCGTGGAGAAGCGAAGTCCCCACCCGCCGGGCAAACCGATCCGTTCCTACAATCAGAATCTTGACTTCGTTTCTGCCGTCCTTGCGCAACAGCTCAAGAAAGACCCGGAAAACCACACGGGTTGTCGTCGCCAGGACGAACAGAGCGACCGCGCTGATGCCAATGACGAGTCGCGAATAACTGGCCTGCCGGTATAGAAACCCTGCCGCCATCACGACTGAGTACGTGAATGCCAAAGCCTCCAGCAGTCGCCGGCTTTTCCCGCCCGGAGCGTACAACTGTTCCACGTTCCATAGACCTGACTCTTCGGCGGCAATCGCCCACACGATAGTCGTCAGCAGGAGAATACTCCAATAAGAAGGCAACCCCGCCGGAGGAGTTCGGGAGAACAAGAAGTTGATCCCGAAGCGCACCTTTACCGAGATAAAATAGGCACACGCAGGCAACAGCAGGGTTACAATTTTCAAATACAGACGCGCGAAACTAAGGCGACTGCGAATCATACCTTCTCAATTCCGCCCCCCTGGCTACGTTATCGGCTATATTAAATACCTATTCCCATCCCGTTTGTCTAGCCCCTAGTCATGTCCGGGTGCCAAGATGCCCGTCCGGGAGCATCACTGGTAATCAACCCGAGATCAGTCCCAATGTTCCGCTGTTGGAAATGTCCGGTTGTTAGATTATTTTGACTCTATTTCTAGTTGCATCGTTCTTAAATTGCCGCGTAAAGTGAACCGAAACAAAGGGAAATGTCGATATTGGCATGTGAGATGTCGATATCGACCTGCGAGAGGACGGCCTCACGGCTCACTTGGGCACCCTTGCCGGCTGAAGGCGAGTGCCGGAGCAATCTTTGTGTTTTGAACATGATTTGCATCCCGCCGTCACGTTCTTAGAAACATTAGGCTGAATGGCGGGAAAAAGCCAGCAATCATTGGGTGGAAGCCTTTCGCGAAAATCCCTTGGGCCAGAACGTCAACTGCAGCGACGAGGTCACATTCGACTGCCGGGTCGACGCAATGACGGGGAAATCCCACCGCTCGTATTGCACGAACGCGGAGAGGCTGAAACTCGATCGCGGCCAAAATTCCGCGCGGACGTTCGCGTCAGCCAGCGTGCCGCCGTCGGGAATGAATTGCGCGCTGACTTTCTGATGCCGGAATCCAAATTGGAGTTTGTTGCGCGGGCTGAACCAGTAGGTGGTCCAAGCTTGAGCGCCCTGTCCCTGCCGCCCCATCCAACTCCCCATCAAATGTTTGGCATTCTGAAAACCGGTGATCCAGGCCGCATCCCAGTAAAAAGCCCCGAATGCGACGTCGGTCCCGCTGTAGGGAGGATCGGTATACCCGCCTTCGACGCGGAAATCCAGTTTCGGGAGCCGGGGCAGCCGCGGAACGTATATTCCCGCCAGCCAAGCCGCGACATCAGGGCCAAGAATCGGAGTGATTTCGTTATGTTCCGCAAGACCATCGGCGTAGAAGGTCATTCCATTCCGCAGCCCAGGAATTCGATAACTGAAATCCATCCCGGACCGGCGCGCTCCCGGCTTGTTGGGGTTGCCCGCGAGGGTGTTACCCGTCGAGAACAGACTCCTCAAGAAGGTATGCAAAGTTAAGGGATAGCCCGGACCTCCATAATCAGTGGTGCGCGACAGCCCAATTTCGAGGTTGGAGGTTGGCTTAAAGCTGATTCTCTCGCCGTGAACAATCGGCTGCGGATTCAGTGACTGACCGTACTGGCCGACGAGTCGCGAGGGAGCAAATACGAATTCATATCCAGAGTATTGCCCGATGAAGGCCTCCACCCGCATGGGGCCAAGCACTCCCAAGAAACTCGGAAGCCTAAAAGGTGTGACCCGACTGACACGGAACATTCTGATCGGCGCCGCGTTATCGCTGAACATCATCGGTCCGCCCTGCGACGGCCCCCACCACAAGCTCTGGTTTCCGTAAGAGAGCTGCCAGTCAGAAAGATTCAGGGCCACATACGTATCCAGGAACCGGCCTTGATTGAAGGCAGAAGTGGGCGTGTCGGGCGGTACCGGGAAAGGCGTAGGAAGAGAACCAATGTGGCTGAAGTCAGCCTGCGATATGGCATCGCGAGCGCTCAATGGCAAAGCGGGCGCGGACGGGGAATGCTGAAACTCGCCGCGGGCATAGACCGCAAACGGCCCATAAGTCGCCCATCCCGACAATCCCGAAACGTTATTAAAGCCCTGCTGCTCGGGGCGGCCGTAGTCATTAATGATTGTCTGTCCAAAGTGATCGCCGTCTGTCAGCGGTTTGCCCACAATCTCGGTGCTTCGCGCATAGGCCGATTCCAGGCGGAGTTCGGCATTATCTCCGCCGTCTAGCAGGATAACT
This sequence comes from Candidatus Acidiferrales bacterium, assembly GCA_035603655.1. Classification (GTDB taxonomy): domain Bacteria; phylum Acidobacteriota; class Terriglobia; order Terriglobales; family Acidobacteriaceae; genus Sulfotelmatobacter. The sequence goes on from DATNKA010000266.1 coordinate 3,350, forward strand.
TCACGGCCAAATTCCTTCTGCAGAGCCTGGTACAGGCGCTCCGCTTCGTTCTCTGGCGCTTCATCGTCGGCGATACGATCCCCAGCTTCTTTGACCTGCCGCGCACATTCCAGGCGGGTCCACGGACGCATATCGGCAAATCCGCTATGAATGTAGCCGAGCGCCGTTAGGCGATCCACCGCGGGGTAGACCCAGCTATCGAGCGGCACATACGGCGATCCCATGTTCCGCGCGTCGTGGGCCGTATCTTCGTCACCTTTGCTGAAGGTTCCCCACTTGGCGATTTCCGCGTCGCTGTAATGCGAGTGGGAGCGGAAGGTTTGCCGGCCGATATACCAGCCGAGGGCGCTACCCAGAATCACGTCGGAAGCGAAGTGCTGATGCCCCACAAGGCGGGCAGCGCTTATGCCTCCTGCCGCGCCGTAGGCCAGCATCTGTGTCAGAGGGCCGGGATACTCATGAGCGATCACACTCGCAATCGCCCAACTGATCGACGCGTGCTCGGAAGGGAAAGAAGTCCCGCCCTCAAAAAAATGTCCCTTGCCGCTGCCGGTAAAGGGGCGCTCCCGACCGAAGGCATACTTGAAGACTTCCGTATCGAGGAATGCGTCGATGCCGGCTTCTCCGCTAAGAAGTCCGGTTTCGCGCTCTTGATCGTTGTGCGCGAAGTGTCCCAACACAAACATTCCTCCACCGATGCCAGCCATCGCACCCAGTCCGGCATTGGAAGCGGTAACAGCGTGTGAAACCGTCGACGGGGTGGTAGGAACGTGCTTTTCTATTGCGGTATCGCTCGCCACTAGCGCAGCGCCTGCAAAAGCCAATGGGACCGTCCACTGTAAGTCGGCGTCGTTCATGCGGAACGGCGTGGACCAAAAATTTTTCTGATCCAGGAAGATATTGCGCGGCAGAGACTTCAAGTCAACCGGAGGCAGCGAGAATTGGGAAGATTGAACCTGGGGCTTTGGGGACGGAGCAGGCGCGCTTTTTTCGTCGGCCGGCGTCTGTGCGCAAGCGCTCAAACCGCATAAAACCAATGCCGCCAGCAACCATAATATCAGCACGGATTTCCCGCGACAGCGTCCAGCTTCCGAGGTGGCGATAGTGATCTGGGGAAACTTCATTTCACGGTGTGATGGAAAATCGGCGCAGCAAACCTACATTTCGTTTCGGGGTAGACCCAATTTGAACCTGCGACTCTACTCGCGCCATCCGGGTATGCATTTCTTGGCAGAATTTAATTCTCATCCAAGCTAGCACGAAACTGGTCTGCGATGGCTGGGCAGGTTAGGGCAACTGCTTCCGGCGTGCTCTAAGATATAGAGAATACGGTTTGGAGGAGCCTGATAGAATCGCTCCCTGACGGGGTTATCATAGTAGTAAAAGCTGCAAGCCGCGCGAACACGATGATTCACACTGAAACCCAACCCGAACCTCTTGTCAACGAACGAAGCTTGGAACCTCAAACCGAGGTTTCGCTCCTCGATATTTCGGTTGTTCTTCTCGAGCGCAAGCGTTTCATTGTGCGCTTTGTGCTGGGAGCCGCAGCCTTGGCAATTGTGGTTTCCCTGCTGCTGCCAGTCCGATACGAGGCGAAAATTGTGCTGCTTCCGCCGGCACAGAATTCATCTATCGGCTCCTCGTTGTTGGGGCAACTCGGGGGCATGGGAGCGTTGGGATCGCTGGCCTCCCTGGCCGGCGGGCTTAGTCTTAAGAATCCCGCCGATATGTACGTCTCTTTGCTGACCAGCCGGACCGTCGAAGACGCAATGATCCAACGTTTTGGCCTGATGCAGGAGTATCACGTAAAGAAGATGTCGGACGCACGAAAGACGTTCGAGCACCGCAGCACCGCTGTTGCCGGAAGCAAGGACGGGCTGATCCGCCTGACGGTGGAAGACGGCGATCCGAAGAGGGCTGCCGAGCTGGCTAACGGATATGTGGAAGAATTTCGAAAGCTCTCCGGCTCGCTGGCAATAACCGAGGCGGCCCGGCGGCGGTTGTTCTTTGAACAGCAATTGCAGCAGTCCAAGGAGAGTCTCACCGCGGCCGAAGATGCCATGACCAAGACGCAGCAATCCACTGGCGTTTTGCAAATCGACAGTCAGGCGCGAGCTCTGATCGAATCCGCTGCCATCCTGCGCGGGCAGGTCGTGGCCAAGCAAGTGCAGATTGAGGGAATGCGATCCTTCGCCACCGACGATAATCCTAACGTCATCCTTGCCAAGCAGGAACTTGCGGCGCTGCAATCGCAACTCGATCGTGTAGCGGGATCAAAACAGGACTTGGGGTCAGACATCAATATGTCCAAAGGGAGAGTGACCCAATCCGGCATGGAATACCTGCGCCGGTTCCGCGACCTCAAATATCAGGAGACCATCTTCGAGCTGCTGGCGAAGGAATTCGAAGTCGCAAAGCTCGATGAGGCGCGGGAAGGTGCCATTGTCCAGGTAGTGGATGTTGCCGTGCCTCCGGATACGAAATCCTCCCCGCATCGAACCCTGATTGTGATCGGAGTGACCATTCTTGCTTTCTTTATTGCCGTGTTCTGGGTCTGGCTGCGGAAAAGCTTGCATTATGCCTTCGAGCTGCCGGAAAACAGCGATCGCCTGCGAACGATCAAGGGGCTCTGGAAGGCGAGACGGGAGACGACGTAGTCTTCGGTTGCGGGCTGGTTTCAGTTCTTGGATGTAAAGGCTTGACGCTACTTAAGTAATCAAAGTTGACAGCCGTGGCTCCGGTATTTGCGGCACGGTTAAGATATACTCAGACGATGCGTGTCTTGTTTTTGAATCCACCTTTTCACCCCCGTTTTTCACGGGAGCAGCGCAGTCCTGCGGTCACCAAGAGTGGGACACTGTATTACCCCAAGTGGCTGGCTCACGCCGCCGGGGTGGCGATCAAGAGTGGTCATGACGTGGACCTCATCGATGCTCCCGCGGCTGGTCACTCGGTCCGGGCGGTCATCGACCGCATCGCCTCCAAAAATATCGAAGCGGTAGTCTGCGATACCTGTACGCCCAGCATTCTTAATGACGTTAGCGTCATCGAATCTCTGGTCGCGGCAAAGCCCTCTTTGCACGTACTGCTGGTCGGACGGCACGTGTCCTCGCTACCCAAGGAGACGCTCGCTATGTCGGCCGCACTGGAGGCGGTGGCCATACGCGAGTACGAATACACCGTTCGCGACTGGCTGGAGGCGAA
>DATNKA010000267.1:0-2713 GCA_035603655.1 Candidatus Acidiferrales bacterium
GCCTTCGGAGAAATCAAACTTGACCCGCGCATGAATCCCGGGGGCCAGGTGCACTAAGCATTTCTTCGGTCGGGTTCGCGACGCCGCGTATCGGTACAGGTTGGCGCAAGAGACGTGAGACCGCACGGCGCCACTCATTTATTTCATTGTTCGCATAATTTTCGGACAGGCGACTGCGTCCGCCCAGGCACTGGCAGGGGGAATATTCTGACAGATTACCGGCCGGGCCAAAGCGTTCCAACGCAGTGGTCGCGTGGTTACCCAGCTCTGGTGTTCGCGATTATCTTTGCGTTGGTTTTTCTGCTGCATTTACCTCTCTTGCGGCTGCCTTACTTCTGGGATGAAGCCGGCTATTACGTTCCAGCGGCCCGCGATATCCTGCTCAGCGGAAGTATCATTCCGCATTCCACAGTCTCGAACGCGCATCCCCCGCTGGTAATGGTCTGGCTGGCGTTCTGGTGGAAGGTGGTGGGCAATGCGCCTTTAGTCACTAGGACGGCCATGCTGGTCCTGGCGGCTTTCTCATTGCTGGGAATATTTCGCCTGGCCGAAGCTGTCGCTAACACGCGCGTGGCGATTGCGGCCACGTTGTGCACGGCGGTGTATCCCGTATTCTTCACGCAAAGCTCTCTGGCACAGGTGGATCTGGCCGCTTCGGGGCTCATATTCTTTGGCCTGGCAGCCTACGTGGATGGACAACCGATCGCAACCATCCTGTGGTTTTCCCTCGCGGCATTAACCAAGGAAACGGCAATTCTGGCCCCGATTGCTCTCGCCGGATGGGAGATGATCGGCCTTCAAGGACGTAAGATTTCGTTTCGGAAGCTGTGGCTGACCAGGGATGTAGTGAGCAGTGATCGGGGAAAGAACATCGGCTCGGCGCAGCGCATCGTCTCACTGCTGATCCCGGCACTGCCGCTGGCGCTCTGGTATGGCTACCACTATGAGCACACGGGATATGTCTTCGGCAATCCCGAGTTCTTCCGCTATAACGTGGCGGCAACGCTCAGTCCCACTCGCTTTGTTCTGGCGCTGGCCATGCGGCTGTGGCAGATTAGCGGCTATCTCCACTTATGGGTTTTGACGGCAGGGATGTTACTTGCAATGTGGATGCTCCCGCCTTTACATGATTCGACGTCGGAACGTACTCGCATCAGTATTCCGGTGCAAATGGTTTTCTATGTCGTCCTTCTCACCTATTCGGTGGCAATGTCGTTGATCGGCGGCGCCGTGCTGGCTCGCTATATGCTCCCGGCGGTTCCACTCGTGATCATCTTGTCGGTCTCCACCCTATGGCGCAGAGTGAAATTCTGGCCCGCTGCGGTTGCGTTCGTTGCGCTGGCTTTTGTGCTGGCGTGGTTCTGGAATCCTCCCTATGGATTTTCGCCGGAGGATAATCTCGCCTACCGCGATTACATTGTGTTGCATGAGGATGGCGAGCGGTTTCTGGAGGCCCGTTATCCTATGGCCCGGGTGCTGACGGCGTGGCCCGCCTCGGACGAACTAACGCGCCCGTGGCTCGGCTATATGACTCGGCCCATGAGCGTGGTACGCATCGAGGATTTCTCTCTGAACGAAGTGCTTTCCGCGGCCGAGTTTCGTTCAAACTATGAGTTCGCCTTGATTTTCTCGACCAAATACGAACCCGGCTCTGCGCGGTGGGACCGCTGGCGCATATGGACACAATGGAAGACTCGTTTTTTTGGCTTTCATCGCGATGTGCCAACCGCAGCCGCCGCGCAATTTCTCGGAGGTCACGTCGTATTTTCAGAACAGCGGCGGGGACAGCGGATCGCGGTGATCGAGATGGAGAAGATCGAAGAAGCGCGGACCCCGCCCTCGGAATCAGAGCTTCAGGCTCTTTCTTCTTCCCTACCTATTTCCCGATAGCGCTCAATTGCATCGTTGATGCCGTACCCTCTCTGCCGATCACTGCCAAAAAAGGGTGGGCCCAGACCCAGTACGAAAGAGGCGCTGGGGCGACAGATAGCTGGTGTTCTCGGTCCAGAGTCCTTTGCCCGTCGCACCAGGGTGAGCCTCAACCCGGAAGCTGTTCGGCGCCCGTCTTCACCGGCACGATCAACGTATTGGCCGCGGTGATCAACGGCGAACCGTAGTCGATGAAGATCTCGCCCGTCGGCGGGGCAAGGTCCACTGGCACATGCCAATGAATCGTGCTCAGCGGTTGCGATGTCACGGAAGAAACTGCCGTGCTTGCGTCACGAGAGTGAGTTGCCCAGAGGCCGACTTGCGAGGCCCGCACCTCGAGAAAAGAAAACGCAGCTTACGCCGAGCGACAACACAAAAACTAACCACTCGCGACCGCACCAATTTCGCCGAACGGTTCATGAATCTTCCTTTTGGACTGAGCGTGACAACGTGACTGTACAGGCCATGCACAAATAAATTGTTAACAAAATGTCAATGCAATGCCATCTTGATGAAAAACGTCCGTACTCAGCGCTGCATAAGATGACAGGAGTACGTCTTGATAACCAGCCAAACTGCGCGACCCGTTTCAAGCTGCAGGGCATCGCGTGCCGCGAGCGTAAGGTAAACATCCATTTCCACGCCGCAATCGACGCGCGCGGAAATGATCATGTCTCTTCTCTCCAACGAGATTAGCCGCCCGGGAATCACGTTACGGGCGCTGAGTCCAACGGGCTTTACGATGGCTAACAAAATGTCGCCCGCGCGAATTCCCACGCGTATC
>DATNKA010000268.1:0-2037 GCA_035603655.1 Candidatus Acidiferrales bacterium
TTTTTCATAATGCATTGACCCGGCCCGATACATTGAACCTCACGCCCCGTGACCCCGCACTGCAAATCAGCATGAGCCAGAGTTCACCTATTATGACGAACGAAACAACCATGTGGCGGTGTTGGGTAGGCTTCAATGCCAGCCACAGCATGGGACTTATGTTGTTCGGCTTGGTTTTCGGTTTTCTCGCATTGGCTCACGACCAACTCCTGTTTCAGTCACCGTTCCTGCTGGTTGTCGGGCTGGCAATGCTTGCTGGTTTTGTTGTGCTCTGCAAGGTCTATTTTTTCAGTGGGCCTCTCACAGGCATCAGCATTTCTTTGGCTTGCTATATCGCCAGCATTGCGCTATCGCGGGCCTAAACAAAGCGCTCCAGTCGACCCACAACCTCCGCTTCGCTGCGGGTGCGGTCGGCTGAGCCTGCGCCGTAAGCAGCTGATTTAAGTCCAAAAATGCCATCGTCTCCTGGGGGAGCAGGCTTTGTGTGTCTCACTCCTTTGCTCCGATGGCGCGAATAAACTTGTAAACCAGTTGGCCAGCGACCGTTTCAGGCCCCTCAATCGCAGCGGTAGCGATTTCTGGATACAAATGGGTGTACCTTTCCCTGACCTGTTCAGGAGTGATTGTTGGCGCAGTGTCAGGCAGCTTGACTCCGTTTGTAGAGGAATTCTCGCTCGAGGCGATGTATTTCCATGACTGCTGCTTTCGCGGATGGAAGGTTTCAGAATCAGTGACACACATGTCAGGGTTCTTGAAAATGCGTGCCGCTTGGCAGGCCTATTTTCCTTTTCGCGTCAGGCGGGTGGCAGCCTACGGATTGAGTCCCAGCAGCTCGTAGTCGGAACACGCCGTACCCACAGAAAGTCTATATGTCCCAGATGCCCTTACCGTTCTGAAAGAATGAGATCATCCCGTCTTCGCTGATTTTGAGCACACTTCCAAATCGCGAAGCAGAGATGGCAGCTGTAGTACGGCCGCCTTCAATGTTGTCGGGATGCAGGTCAGCCAAGTCCGGATGGCGGAGTATGGCACCGAACGCCAAGAGATTGGAATCGCGGTCCAGCACAATTCCACCATCGATCCGCGCCACGGTCTCGAGAACTGCGCTTGGGACATCGAGCACTCGCTTCTGATGTAACAAGTAGTGGAGCTGGTCCTTCGTACCGGCGACTGGGTGTTCGCCACGATCGGGCAACGGCGAAAGCAGATCAGTCCTTGACACCAGTTTCCGGGCTGTGTTGGGATCATCGAGAACAACCAAGAGTCCGCCGCGACGGTCTTCCGCCAAGTTAAGGGCTGCCCCAAACAACCGCTCCGCAAGTTCGATATTCCCAACCGCCTCTGTCCAGAGAACATATTTTCGCTCGGCGTCCGTGAGTCTCCATCGGCTGTCCCGGAAATGGAAAACCTGCGCACCATTGGCAAAAATCTTCATTTCCCCATTGGGCGTGAGAATCATGCAGACATGTCCGCCGCACAGCGTCGCCCGGCTATGGGTTTGATACCGCGCGGGACTGGGCACGGGAGGCTTGGTACCTGAAAGAGGCTGCGCCCACTGTTCAACATCCACGATTTCCACCAGGAACCCATTCTGATCAACCAGAGCGAGAGTCTGCAGCCCATCACAGAGGCGGTAGAAGCTACGGATCGAGGTCAGCGCTGGAGAGTAACGCAAAGCACCCAAGGGCGTGACCGGCAGTTCATGGCAAGGATCGGGGTCTTTGCCGAAGAGCAATGCACCCGTCGAGATACGCCGGTTTTCGTAGGTGCTGAGGGAACTCGTGCGAAGGACCTCGATGGCGTCCTCGACCCGATCCGGCCCCCTCCAAGCTTTTTGCTGGTACGGGGCGCCGTCGATGTAGCCGGAAACGTATCGATCTTCGGCCAGACCTCGAAAGAGCTCGAATCTCTGCTCCACCCGGGTCGTGTCAACGATCATCTGGTATCGGGAGTCTAAGACCGCGCCGATACTCGTTAGCAACTTCAACTCCGCGTCGGAGAAAGGTTCATCCCGCATGAGGGAATATCTCGATCCGA
>DATNKA010000269.1:0-2866 GCA_035603655.1 Candidatus Acidiferrales bacterium
AAAGGTAACTTCCAGCTCGCGTTACTCGTGGCGATATTGCTCGCGACGTGGGCGGCGCTCGCTGCAGCCGCCGGCTCCGGCCCGGACTCGGACTCTGCGTTCCGCGCCGCCGAAGGAACCCGGTTTCTAAATGGCGCGATCGATATGCACCTGCACATGGATTCTCCTCTTCCGACGGGTGTTCACCCGGAGGCCACAATTGCGACGATTCGTTTGGCAAAAGCGCGGGGAATGCGCGGGGTGGTAATCAAAAATCACTCGGAGCCAACGGCAACGTTGGCTTTCTTGCTTCGTCAAGAGATACCGAGCTTCGAGATTTTCGGCGGCATCGTCATGAACCGGACCGTTGGAGGAATGAATCGCGCGGCCGTCGAGCACATGGCAACCGATATTTATGGCGGTCCGGGAAAGATTGTCTGGATGCCTGCCAACGATTCAGAGATCGAGTCCAAGCCACCTTATCCCGAAAAGCCATTTGTGGCAGTATCCCGTGATGGTCAATTGCTTCCTGAAGTAAAGGAAGTGATCGCGGTAGTGGCGACGAATCATCTGACACTCGCGTCGGGGCATATATCGCCGGAAGACGCAATGCTTGTGTTCCAGGAGGGAAGACGCCAGGGTGTGGAGCACATGATCGCTACCCACGCGATGGACCTCGCCGGAAAAATGACAATGAATCAAATGCTCGAAGCGAAGAAGCTTGGAGCCATTATCGAGTTCGACTTTCGAAACATTCTGAGCGACGGCGGGCGGCGTGCCGATGCGATTCGCACACTCGGGCCGGAGCATTGTCTGATATCAGAGTTTTGGACAAAAAACGAAGCTCCGAGGGTGTATGCGGATTTGGACGGCGTCGGCGCATTCGTAGAAGCAATGCATGTCAAAGGCTTCACCGATCAGGAACTCGACATCATGGTAAAAAGAAATCCTGCTCTGCTTCTTGGACTTCGTCCTTTGTAGCCGCGTGCCATCGAACGCCAATGCTGTTTGCTTTGTGCGGCGCAAAGGGCAATTGTTACCACCTAACACCTACGCTTGAGAGAAAGTGAAATAACCCTTGCAGGGTCTTCGACGATTGATCAAACCTGCTTTTGGAACTTAGAGGTGCTCGTGGATTCAACTGCGATCGAACCCCATTTTGACAAAGCGAATGCGCGCAACGCCTTTCTTGCGGGTTTTCTCGGATGGACCTTCGATGCTTTCGATTTTTTCGTCCTGACCTACGTTCTTGCGCAGGTAGCCAAGGACTTTCACCGGTCGATACCAGAGATCGCGGTTACGCTCGTTGCCAGCTTGATGATGCGGCCCGTTGGCGCTTTCATCTTTGGACTAATGGCAGACAGATTCGGTCGTCGCTTACCCTTGATGGTCGATATTTTATTCTTCTCCGCCATGGAAGTAGGGTCGGGCCTCGCTCCAAACTATAGAGTCTTCCTGATCTTGCGTATCTTGTACGGAATCGGAATGGGGGGCGCCTGGGGTGCCGGTGCAGCCCTCGCCATGGAATCGATTCCGTCGAGATTACGCGGAGTGTTTTCCGGACTCTTTCAGGAAGGCTATGCTTTGGGCAATCTGTTCGCGGCAATTGCATTCTGGGTGGTTTTCCCGCGATGGGGATGGCGAGCGATGTTTTTCATCGGGGTAATCCCAGCTTTGCTTACGCTCTTCATTCTTTCCAAAGTCAAGGAGAGCGAGGTCTGGAAGGCTGCCGCTTCGAAACAGAAAGATTGGCGCAATTACTTCCGCGAGCTTGTCCTGAATTGGAAGCGATTCGTGTATCTGGTCATCCTCATGGCGATGATGAATTTTCTTTCGCATGGGACACAGGACTTGTACCCCACATACCTTCAACAGCAGCGCCACTATCTGCCGCACGTCACAGCCATAGTCAGCATCATCTCGATGCTCGGCGCCATTGCCGGCGGGGCGGTGATCGGATTGTATTCGGACCGCGCCGGGCGTCGTCGAGCGATGGTAGCGTCAGTTGTAGGAGGACTCGTCGTGCTCCCTCTGTGGGTGCTTTCTCCTACTTTGTCCTTGTTGGCGTTAGGAGCATTCCTGATGCAATTTATGGTGCACGGTGCCTGGGGAGTTATTCCTGCGCATATCAACGAACTCTCGCCCAACCGAGTACGAGGTTTTTTGCCCGGTTTTTGTTATCAACTTGGAGTGGTATTTGCTGCGTCGGCGCCCTTCATCCAAGCCTCTTTGAGCCGCCATTACAGCTACGGCTATGTAATGGGAATCTTCGTGGCAATTGCGATGGTTATTACAATCATTGTCATTGCAGCAGGGCCCGAGGAACATGGAACTTCGTTTGGGCACGCTCCTGCGCGCTCGGAAGCACCGCAGGTCGCCTGATAGGTGCCGTTGACAGTCGTAGCGGACGCTGACGGCAAGACGATCCAATTCCACGCCAACACCACCTATGAGCCTTTTGTCGGCGGACTGGCTCCTCTGCAGACTGAGGGAACTCTCGGCTTCAATTCGCACCGATGGCGGGCTTCCTGATGAACGCCGCAGCGGCGGCAATGAGAGCCTCCCGACCTTATTTGCTGCATATCGAGGAAATGCTGGATTGTGGGTTGAGGTTTCGAGGCTGATTGCTGCTAATTCATTGAAAGAAATGGTAGGCACGAGGAGACTCGAACTCCTGACCTCTACCGTGTCAAGGTAGCGCTCTAACCAACTGAGCTACGCGCCTGGATGCGTTGTATCAGTCTAAATGGAAGTGGGTCTCAGGGCAACCGGCGGCTGAACTTGAGATACGATTGATTGATTCCCACTGTGCCCTTTCTCAATCAATTTCGCGCCGCACCCAACCTGCTCACGCTGATGCGGCTCTTTATCATCCCTTTTCTAGTAA
>DATNKA010000270.1:0-4129 GCA_035603655.1 Candidatus Acidiferrales bacterium
CTTTGCGCGAGCATCTCCCCCAAACCGCTCCCCTGCTGGAGGAGATCGCCGCGGCTTTCGGCAGTCGCAAATTTGCTACGATTTTGCGCCGACTATATCCCAAGTGTGAAAGCATCAGCGTTGATTATGCCGTTCTCGAACCGCGTTCGGCGAAGGGGGAGACGGAAGGAAAAATCTTTTGCTTGCCGGCAGATTTCGGCTGGAATGACCTCGGTTCCTGGACCGCGCTGCACGAACATCACACGGCAAAGAGTAGTCCGCCGCAGGACAACATCATCCAGGGCGCAGGCGTGTTCCTGCTCAATGCTAGCGGCAATTACGTGCATTCACCCGGCAAGTTTGTCGCAGCCGTCGGGGTGAGCGATCTGGTGGTGGTCGATACTCCCGACGCGTTGCTGATCACCACCCGGCAAAACGCCCAGGACGTTGGTAAGGTCGTGAAGTATTTGGATGGCAAGAAGCTATACAAACTGACCTGAACGGTTAGTCGGTTGTCGTTCGCCAGCGCATAAAACTATCTCCATGAATCAAGAAATCAAGTTCGGAACCGATGGTTGGCGCGGCATCATCGCCGACGACTTCACGTTCGACAACGTGCGCCGAGTTGCCGGTGCAATCGCTTCTTATGTTTTGAAATACGAGGACGCTGCGCATGGAGTCTTCATCGGTTATGACACTCGCTTTGCCTCGCAGCGCGCAGCCCAAGTGGCCGCGGAAGTGATCGCCGGTGCCGGCGTTCCGGTGAAACTTGCCGACGACTACACCCCCACGCCGGCGGTTTCCTATGCCGTAAAAACGAACGGTGCCGCGGGCGGAGTGATGATCACTTCCAGTCACAATCCTTGGAACTGGAACGGCGTGAAATTCAAGGGAAAATTCGGCGGCTCCGCCACTCCAGACATTATGAAAAAGGTGGAGGAGGAACTGCGGGCGGGGGTCATGCCGCGAGGCGCGAAAGAGGCGATCGAAAACGTTGACCTGAAGACCGCGTACATCGCGGCAGTTTGCGGTTTTGCCGACTTGAATCTCATCGGCAAAGCCAAATTCAAGGTGGCCATCGACTCCATGTTTGGTTCCGGACGCGGGATCCTGGCGGGAATCTTCCGCGAGCGCGGGGTTCAGCACATCACGATCCGAGAGGAACTGAATCCACTTTTCCCCGGTATTAATCCCGAACCCATCGAGCCCCACATCGCTCTTCTGCAACAAACGGTCGTGAACGAGAAGTGCGATGCCGGGCTGGCGACCGACGGTGATGCCGACCGCATTGGTGCGGTCGCGGAAGATGGCAGCTTTGTGGACTCGCACAAAATCTTCTGCGTGCTATTGCGCTGGCTGCTCGAGCGCAAGAAGTGGTCGGGCGACGTGGTGCGTGGCTTCAATACCACGCGCATGCTTGATCGAATCGCCGCTAAACACGGCCGCAAACTTTACGAAACGCAGATCGGATTCAAATACATCGCCGATCTCATGATGGAGCACGACATCCTCATCGGCGGAGAAGAATCTGGTGGCATCGGCTACTCGCGTTTTCTGCCGGAGCGGGATGGGATACTGAATTGTCTGCTACTGGCCAATGCAATGGCGGAAGAAGGCAAGCCGCTGGGCCAACTGGTCGCGGACCTGCAACGCGACTTCGGCCCGCACTATTACGGCCGGCGCGATCTGCACATTCCAGAAGAAATCAAGCAGAACGCCATTCAACGCGCTCGATCCGAAAGCACGAAGAGCCTGGGGCGCTATGGCGTATTGAAAAAAGAGAGTCTCGATGGCATCAAGTTTTTTCTTGACGCTCCGACGAACGGCAACGGCGGAGAGGCGTGGATCCTGTTCCGCGCTTCCGGAACGGAGCCACTGTTGCGGGCGTACGCCGAGGCGGCTTCGCCAGAGTTGGTGACGGAGATCCTGACAACTGCGGAAAGTTTTGTTACCGGCGGTTAGCGGACCCTGCGGAACTCCACATTTCTTGCAGCGATAGTGCGATACTTCTAGATTGATCATGAATTTCGCCGGAAGCACATCCTCCAGTCACGACGATTCACCTGAAGCGCGTCGCTATAACAGGATCCACCGATGGCTCGGGATCGCCGATTTTGTTATCGGTTCCGTGTTTCTCGTCGTGCTGTTGATTACCGGTTGGTCAGGCTGGTTGCGCGATCTCGCGTTGCGGCGCGGATTTCAGAACTACACGCTCGCCGTCTTCTTTTATTTATTCTTCCTGCTCCTGATCAGCAAAGTGCTGGGCTTCGCTCTTGACTACTACGGATTCCAGCTGGAGCGACGTTTCCAGCTCTCTACGCAAAAATTTCGCTCGTGGCTTTGGGATGAAGCCAAAAGCTTTCTGGTGGGATTGGGGATGGGTACGATTGTGGTGGAGCTGCTTTACTTCATGATTCGCCAATCCCCCCAACATTGGTGGCTGATCACGTGGGCACTCTTCATGGGACTTTTCATTTTGTTAGCTCAGCTTGCGCCGGTGGTGCTGCTGCCGATTTTCTACAAGTTCGAGCCGCTGGACAATGAAGACCTTCGGCGCCGGTTGGTACAGTTGGGGGAGCGGGCGGGCACGCGAGTGCGCGGAGTATACCGCTGGAAACTTTCGGAGAAGAGCAAGAAAGCAAATGCCGCTCTCACCGGGCTCGGCAGCACGAGGCGGATCATTCTCGCGGACACGCTGCTGGACAACTACGCTCCTGAAGAAATCGAAGCCGTCCTCGCGCATGAACTCGGTCACCATGTTCATCGACACATTTTGAAGAGCATTCTGGTACAAGCGGGAATTACTTTGTTAGGTTTTTGGATCGCGAATTTTGTGCTTCACTATGCGGTTGATCATCACATGTTCGAAGAGCTCTCCGATTTCGCGAACCTGCCACTGCTCGCTGTTGCTGCGACCTTGCTCTCACTTCTGCTGATGCCCGCCCTAAATGCCTTCTCGCGCTATAACGAGCGGCAAGCGGATCGCTATGCTTTCGAATCGATCGTCAGCGTCGAGCCGTTCATCTCGTCGATGAATAAGCTGGCGAAGCAGAACCTGGCGGAGCGCACTCCTTCGAAGTGGATAGAATTGCTGTTCCACTCCCACCCTGCAATTTCGCGGCGAGTGGCGGCTGCGGAAGAGTGGGGACGCGCGCAAAGTGTAGGCCCGCAGGGGTAAACGGCAAAACTTTTTGGTGTCCGTCGAAAAAAGAAGTTAATGGCGAAGCAGAATTTCGGCCACCCGCTGCAGATCCTCTTCCGTATCCACACCCACAGAATCGTAAGGTGTCTCGCCGACATAGATTGAGATTCCGTTTTCCAGGAAGCGCAATTGTTCTAGCCGCTCGCTTTTCTCCAGCGTGGATTCGGGCTGGCTGGCAAAAAAATCGAGCGCGGACTTGCAGTAGGCATAGAGTCCTAGATGCTTGAAGTAGCGGGACTGGCCACCGTCCCAATCGAATGGAATGGTGGCGCGGGAAAAGTAGAGAGCGCGTCCATCGGCCGCCGTCACCACTTTCACCGCGTTGGGATTATGGACATCCTCCGGCGGGCAAGCAGTCTTCACGGTACCCACCTGGACGGACTCATCTTTCATCACCTCCAATAATGTGGCGATTTGTTCCGGCCGTACCAACGGTTCGTCGCCTTGCACGTTGACGTAAACATCAGCTGCGAGCCCGTCGGATACTTCGTGCACGCGCTCCGTACCGCTGCGGTGACCGGTTGAAGTGAGCTGCGCCTTCCAGCCATGTCTGCGGCAAGCCTCCAGAATCACTTCAGAATCCGTAGCGACAACCACGTCGGAGAGAAGCCGCGATGACGCAACCGCCTCGTACACCCACCCCACCAGCGGCTTCCCGTCAATCTCACGCAGCATCTTTTGCGGAAGGCGAGTCGAAGCCAGCCGAGCGGGAATGATGGCGACGGTTTTCATGTGAGACTAGTTTCCCGTTTCCACCCGCCCCTGACAAGTATTGATTCGGTGAATGAGGCGAACCCAATGTTCCGCCGCGCTGTTTGATACTTTTTTGCCGGGACTCTTAGTAATGAGGGATTGGACGTGACGAGCCGCTTCGGTTTGATGAGTCCAAGTCTCCCTAAGAATGTCCGACCACCCATCTCCGCCAACGCTACTGCGCACGGACAGAAG
>DATNKA010000271.1:0-3970 GCA_035603655.1 Candidatus Acidiferrales bacterium
CCTGGCTGCGCATATGTTGCGGCCTGGTGTTCCCAGCTAAGCGAGAGGAATGATCGCGGAGACAGTTCAGTTTCTGAGATTGCTATCTCGTCGTTGGCACATCGTCTGTACCTGAGAGACTAGTTCCGCGTGTTCGGGGTAACGGGAAAGTGAAAGCCGGTTTTCGAAAAGTTGTATTCAAAGTACGCGTAGGGATAGCTGTAATCGTGACCCCGCGTAGTGGTCTCGAGAAATTGTCCGGCGAACATGCGAGCATAACCAAAGCCGAAGCTCAGTCCTTTATTCACCGCATATTCGGCAACCGCATCGAATTCGTTGCCGATGTGCCGGCTCGCGCCGGGGTGTGCCGCAACTGCAATTGCTCCACTGCTGGCGTAGTAGTTGTCATTGGAAGTGGCCAACCAGTAGCCTTCAAATTGCTGTTTGAGTGTCCACTTTTTCGTGGGCTCTTCTTCGACACCGGTCCGGAAATGCACGAGGTTCTTGCGGCCGACCAGATCGGCAAAGCCCAACTTGTCGTGATTCGAAGGATAGAGCTCATCAAAGGTATTCCAGTCGTGGCCCTTCGGATTTTTCGTTCCAGAGGCGTAATTGCCCTCGAGAAAAATGCGAGGCGCGGAGGCGACCTTGCGAAAAGTCTTGCCCACGCTGGCGTAGCCCGCCCACGCGGAAATGGAAGATGCGCCAAGCGATCCTGCCTGTCCGTCGAACTCGGTGTCGTAATTGAAATCGGAGGGGAGATCGCCCTTCCAGTGAAGACCAATTGTGACTTCATTGAGGTGGCCACGGTTAAGCGTCTCCGGAAGTTCAGCGTTTGAGGGTGCGGCACGCCAGAGAACGTAGGGCTCGAAGTCAGCCTTGGGGACGATGTTCTGAAAGCTTCCGTAGACTCCGTACATGTTGTTGCCCGGAAGTGCATTATGTAAGTCACTGTTCTCGCCGGGCACTACTGAAGAGGCGAACACGCTGACTTCGAAGCCTGGATGATGAAGGTCAACCCGCGCGACGTTGAAAGTGCGACCCACGTTAAGCCAGTCTGATGGGCCGATTACGCGTTCATCACCGAAACGGAGAACCTGGCGTCCCGCTAAGGCATCCCCCCAACCTGTCTCTGAACTGCCTACTTGAGGAAAAGCCTGCCAAAGGGTCCACTTATCCTCGTACGGATTGGCATTGGCGATGTGGTGATTGAAGAAAATGCGAGCATCCTGCACTTCTCCGTAGAAGAGCAGCCAGTCCTTCGGCTTAATGCCCAGCTTTACGCGCAAGCGGTCCAAATAATAGAAATCATCCGTGCCGGTGAACCCGATCCCCGTCGGACCCTCGAGACGACCACGAAATTCCCCACCGATGCGGAGCCAGCTGGGCAAAGCCCGGTTAAGCTTGATGACGGGGAACAGCCAATCCAGAGAATCATCGGTTCCAGCTGGGTCAGATGAGGCCGGGGCGACCGAATCAGTGCTTGATCGAGAATTCGCGTTCAAGTCAGGAACTGTTTGAGCATTGATGCGCTGCCGAACCATACACGAAACAAGCAAAAGAACCAGGACGATACATCTTCGTATTGCAACCTTCTTCATCACAGAGTGGCCTTTTGGCGCATTCATCTGCGGTGCAGTTTCAGTTCCAGAAGCCCGTGCATTGGCAATCATTCAAATTCGTGGCCATCAGGAACTCTCAATTCTCTTGAGTGCCGAAGCCATCGGACAGTGAATGTCGAATTCAGTCGCGTTTATTGACACGCAATCCTTCGAGTCAAATCATGGAGCCCCGATCGTGAGATTTGCCAGACCATAACTATGACTGTACTCATACTCAGTCGCCATCGATCCACACTCCTGTGCCAGTGGAACGGAAGTTGCAATGGCTTAATTGGAGCGTGGAAGAAAGATGGAGAAACCAACGTGTGCCGCACAGCGAACAACCAACACACTCCAAAGAACGTAACGAAATAACCGTTTGCAATCTGAGCGAGAAATTGTGGAAGGGAAACCGCATCATGAGGCTGGTTTTATACGATACACGTGTACAGTGGGCAACAGCCGTCTTCCTCGCCCTGATCGCCGGCTATCTGGACGGTTATGGACTTCTGTTCCTGAAAACCTATGTCTCGTTCATGAGCGGAAACACGACTTTCGCCGGACTGAAGAGCGGACAGGGCAATTTCCAAGCCGCTTTGCCTTCCGCAATAGCCATCGTGTTCTTCGTGACCGGCGGTTTCTTGGGAAACCTCTTTACTCAGTCCAAATTGCGTTATTCCCATCGCCTTATCTTCGGTGTGATTGCAGGCTTGCTGGCGACGGTTGCTGGCCTTGAATGGCTTGGACCTCGGAATGTCCCCTCTGAGATCGCGATGCTCAGCCTGGCCATGGGCATGATGAATCCCGCACTGTCAAAGGTCGGGGCAGAATCGGTGAGCCTCACGTTCGTGACTGGCACGCTCAGCAGAGTAGGAGGCCATCTCGCTGCAGCCGCAGGGCGGAAACCTCTGCCGGACGGACAAGGCCCAGGGGATTCTCATCTTGCCCGCGCTCGGATTGACGCCAGCATATGGTCAGGGTTTCTGCTCGGCGCCGGGCTGTCCGGATTGGCGGGTTCACATTTCCGGTTGTGGGCCCTGCTGCCTCCCTGTGTCCTTATTATTGCGTTGGCTGTGTTCAGTGAGTCCGCGACGCCATCACCAGAGAAGAGAACTACAAATTCGATCTCCGTGGGTGCGCAGCGCAGTGTAGCTCGGTGAGCATATAGGTTTCATAGATTCATCCGCGGGGATTGGATCGTAGCATCCTCCGCGCCGTTCTGCTGCCAAAAAACGTGCGAGGCGCGGCTCCGCCAGGGGACCAGATGTAGCACGGTTTCTTCATCTCACCAAGACGAGGACCGATGGAAGCAGATAAAGATCATAGGAGCAGTACATGAGCGAGACTTTCCCGGTCGTTTACTTGGCCCGGCACGGTGAAACCACCTGGACAATCACGGGCCAACGCACAGGGCTTATCGATCTACCGCTCACCGAACGCGGCGAATGCAATGCGCGACGACTGAGACAGCGCCTGAGCGGACTGATGTTCGCAAAGGTCTTTACCAGTCCATTACAGCGCGCCATGCGCACCTGTGAGCTTGCTGGCTTCGGACCTGTGGCGCAAATTGATCGCGACCTCGTTGAGTGGGACTACGGTGAATACGAAGGGCGCCAGACCGCGGAAGTACTCGCGGAACGACCGGACTGGCAACTATTCCGCGACGGCTGCCCTGGCGGAGAATCGCCGCAGCAAGTCGCCACGCGCGCTGATCGCGTGGTGGGCCGCTTGCGCGCGGTGGTGGGGAACTCTTTGCTTTTTTCCAGCGGGCATTTTCTGAGAGTGTTGGCCACCCGCTGGCTGGGGATCGAACCCATCAACGGCAGATCACTCATTCTAAATACGACGAGCCTGAGCGCACTTAGTTATGAAAACAGCCTTTCACAGCCTGCGGTTCTCCTTTGGAACGACGTCCATCATGTGCCGGCTTCAAACGGACAGGGCCGGTCCGACGGTCGCGAGCACGAGGCGCTGACAATCAACGAAATGACAGGGTAAAAAGGCGAATAGACCGTTTTCTCAGCAGCAGACTTTTTCCATTCTCGGCGGATTGATGTCCGGTAATTCCGACGAGACCTCATTCAGGTTGAAAGAGAACTGGGAACAAGTAGTTTCGTTTGAATCGGGACCGGCGAAGTCAGCAGGCGATGAATTGGACATTTGCCGGCTATCTCCAACAGTCTGCGTTGTTGGTCTTCGGATAGATCTCCGGCGAAGGAGATCCCCATTTCGACTCCGGACACCATCCCGATCTTCGTATCGGAGTCGGCGCGATCTTCTGCGGGAACTTTCGCGTACGACAAAACGACTTGCACTCCCTCAAGAGGCCACTGTTTTCTGTCGGCATACATTTGAACAGTGATACCGGCACACGCTCCCAGCGCGGCCAG
>DATNKA010000272.1:0-10912 GCA_035603655.1 Candidatus Acidiferrales bacterium
GGCTTTTTGATCGATCTCGCCTCCTTGCTGCTGGATGCTGTCGCGCACACGCTCTTTAAGATGTGCGTCCGTCCGCGCGGCCCTGGCAACCCCGATCACGGGCACGTCCAAGTGACCATGTCGGACCATATTATAAAGAGCGGGGAAGATCTTCTTGTGAGCCAAGTCACCCATGGCTCCGAATAGAACCAGAGCATCGGCTGGGGCGGTGTCTTCCGAAGGCTTATCTGACGTGCATCCTTTTCTGAGATCCGGCATGAATTTCTCCCAATTTCTTGAAGAGTTGCGTTTTTTTAAACCTGGCTTCCCAACACTCGGTCCAAATTGACTGCAGCGCTAATCAAAGCGAGGTGTGTAAAGGCCTGCGGAAATTACCTGGTGCCTCACATTGCGGCCCTGTTTGTTCTGAATCAAGCCCGAGATGATTGGCATAACCCCATACACGCTCAAACAGAAGCCTGGCTTGATCCAACTTTTCGGCATCCGCCAGACCGGCGCGAGTCAGCGCCTCTACGAGCCAAAAAGAACACATGTTGAAAGTAAGCGCCCCATAACGCAGCAGGGCCTCCCGCTGCCCTCCTCTCCTGGGAGCCCATCAATGCGGGGTTGCGCCGCATCACCATACACAAGGCTGTCGCTGACGAGGTCACCTTGGCTGGGATCTTCGAGGATGGCTCTTATGGTACTGAGCATCCGCAATCGGTCGGCGCCATGAAGAAGAGGAGCGGCATGATAAGGAGCGAAGCATCCAGGTCCTCACTGCCGTGACACTGTGTAAATGCCTGGCGTTTCTCGTTCCAGCCTTGCGTCATTACTTCTTCGTAGATACGGTCCCTCTCTCGCACCCATTTCGTGCGATCGGCTGGAAGCGCACGCTTTTCGGCCAGACGGATGCCGCGATCCAGGGCAACCCATGAAGTCTTCCAGCTCGGCGATTCCATCCCCCAACAAGAAGCGCGTAACCAAGACGTTGGTGGAAGGCCAATAGACCTGCTTGTGGCGGACCCCCTCAGCACCAGCGGAAATTTGGAATCGGCCGCCCTTTTTGTCATCCAAGATCACCCCGAAAATGTTGGGCGAGTCAAACTGTGGGTAGCAGTACCAGTCGATCGAACCGTTCATACCCACCAGGGCAACCGTGCGCATGTTGCCGATGATTCCGTAATTTTCGATAGGCTGATACGACATTATTCTGTTCCCTCCCGGTGGTCCGAATGACTCGATTCGGTCCCAACCGTTATCCGTATTCTTCGCGGAACTGACAAGTTTTGCAAAGCCGACGTGTGGCAAGCAATTCGCAGGTCTAAACTGTGCTGTGAAACGGAGGCCCGGATTCCAAAGCCCCGAAGCCGTGCGCAGCAGTGTCTCAGCTTGCCGGAACAATTGCAAAATGCCTTGAGGGAAACATGACTAGAAAATTTGATCTGATCGCAATCGGAACAGGATCAGCCGCCTCAGCGGTGGCGTCGCGGTGTCGCGAAGCCGGATGGCAGGTTGCGATCGTGGATTCGAGGCCGTTCGGCGGCACCTGTGCTCTACGCGGATGCGACCCAAAGAAAGTGCTCGTCGGAGCTGCCGAATCGGTTGACTGGACTCGTCGAATGAAAGGAAAGGGAATTCAGGCCGCGAACCTTCAGATTGATTGGCCCGAGTTAATGCGTTTCAAGCGTTCTTTCACTCAGCCTGTTCCAAAACGGCGTGAAGACGGGTTTGCGAAAGCCGGCATCGCAGCATTCCATGGGCGGGCCCGCTTCGCCGCTCAAACTACAGTACGAGTAGGGGAAGAGACGTTGGAGGGACGTTACGTCGTGATCGCGGCTGGGGAGATACCGGCAGATTTGGAGATTCCCGGCGCTGAGCACCTTACGACAAGCGATCAGTTCCTGGAGCTGGACGAACTCCCGCGGAGGATTCTCTTTATCGGAGGCGGGTATATCGCCTTTGAGTTTGCGCATATAGCGGCGCTTGCGGGATCGCAGGTCACAATCCTACACCGTGGCTCGCGTCCTCTTGCCCTTTTTGACCCGGATCTCGTTGATCAGCTCGTTGAGCGAACTCGCGAACTTGGCATTGAAGTTCATCTGGGAACCGAAGCGATCGGGATTGAAAAGAGCTCGGGTCAGTTGATTGTCCGGGCAGTCGCTTGCGAGAAAACGGGCACGTTTCAGACCGATATGGTTATGCACGCTGCGGGTCGCGTGCCCGAAATCACAGATCTGAATCTGGATGCTGCGGGGATCGAATGGGAGAAACGGGGGGTGCGAGTGAACGAATTCTTGCAAAGTGTGTCGATTCCAGCTGTGTATGCGGCGGGGGATGCCGCCGCCAGTGGTGGTTCCCCGCTGGCTCCTGTGGCGAGCTATGAAGGGCTGATCGTGGCCGCAAACCTCTTGCAGGGAAACCATCAGAGACCAAATTACCTCGGCATTCCGTCGGTCGTCTTTGCGGTGCCCCCGCTGGCTGCTGTCGGTCTCAGTGAACGCGGGGCAAGTGAGCAAAAGCTTAAGTTCAGGGTCAAGACGGAGATGACCTCAGCGTGGTATTCGTCTCGGAGGGTTGCGGAAACACATTCCGGCTACAAAGTGCTCGTGGAGGAAAGCACAGACCGCATTCTGGGCGCTCACATTCTAGGGAGCGAGGCCGGTGAAGTCATCAATCTCTTCGCGCTGGCCATTCGTTCCGGGATGCGCGCTACCGATTTGAAGCACATGCTGTTTGCGTATCCGACGAGTGGCTCAAATATGACGCGCATGCTTTAGAAAAAGGTCGTAAGGAGAGATGTCTAGAATCACCTCGTGTTGGCTATACCGCGGACATTGTTGTAACGTCGAAGCGCAACCGAAGCATGGCGATCTCAAGATGATCGGCACCCCCGAATCACCCCAATATAAACTGTCTTTCAATTCAGGAGGGATCAAATGGCTAAACCCAAATCCGCCGTAACCGAAAGCGAAATTTCTCGCGACCGCCTCGCGGAGCTGTTGAACGAAGACATTTCCCGCGAATATCAAGCCATCATCGCCTACGTAGTCTATTCTCAGGTGCTCAGCGGCGCCCAATATATGGACATTGCCGCCCAGCTGGAAATCCACGCCAAGCAGGAGCTCGATCATGCTTTGATCCTCTCGAAGCAGATCGACTATCTCGGCAAAATGCCAGCGGTCACTCCCAAGCCGGTACGCACATCGAAAAATCCGAAAGATATGCTGCGGTACGACCTCGATAATGAAAACGAAACCATTCGCAATTACCGCGATCGCATCCGGCAATGTGAAACGCTTGGAGAATACGCGATGGCAGAACAGATTCGGCAGATCCTCATGCAGGAGCAGGACCATCAAATCGATTTAGCCACTGCCCTCGGCGAAGCAGTTCCAGACCTTAGCGGAGGTCCCAAAGGGCGTACCCTGCACAAACGTCGCTAACGCCGCTCGCATCACCCAACGGAGCGGTCCGTGAAAATTGAACACTGGTTTTTTGGTTTTCTTGCTAGCTGAGAACGCTTCACGATCAAACGTTTAGGAAGAGAAATAGAAGTATGCGTGAAGCGCACATTTGCTAAGAACTCGGAACGATCGAACAATCGCAGATGGCCAAAACCATCCGTCGACGTCCCATTCCTCAAGCATCGCAGATCTCGCTACTGGCCGAAAACGAGATTCATAACGGCGAAACGTTGGCCGATCATATCGCTAGTTATAGAGGTGCGCTGACCGCGCGAGAATTGTCTGAAATTCTGTCCATCTCAGCGGTCACAGTTTTCAAACTGGCAAAGCGTGGGACGGCTTCCCTCTTTTCGAGTCGGCAGTCGCGTGCGATTTTGCCCGCGCGGTGAAAATCCTTCCGGGTTCCAAGAAACCAGAATCACAGCCGGAGGATGGCTGCGTTAGAAGTTCGCCGCGATGGGGAAGATGCCGTACTGTGTCTCCTTCAGAACTCGATAGGCGGTCATGGGTTAGTGTCGGGAAACCAACCTTTACACCCACACGACCACTTCGCTCGGACGCACATTTCAGGCCGGATTACATGGATTCGGCCCTTTTTCTGTACCCAACAGACTGTTTGCGAGCTGGTAGGATGCATGCCCCAACCGAGCTTTTCTGACCAGACTTAAGATTGGGAAAATGAGAAACTTCCGAGGTGAAGTCATTTGCGAGCGAAACTGTGGAGATTCCTAAAGACAGCATTGCGAAGTACGAAACCGCGCTGCGAGACGGAAGAAATCCTGCCGATCGGCCACCGGACGGCCCGCAGAAGTATTCAAGGCAAAGTACATCATCGAGAGTGCGCACACTGCACTTAGCAAGAAGCAGTAGCGGCGAATAGGTATCATCCCGGATGCCGGGGACACATCATGCCACAGAGCACGCACGATCGAGCCGCAGAACTCCATAACCTTGCGGCGCATGCCCACGCTGCGGCCGCCACAGCCCACGGCAAGGGAGATCATCTAACCGCTCACGAACTCGGCAAACAGGCGCACGAGCACTCCATGAACGCCCACAAGCTTGCCGAAGAGCTGTGCACGAAGGCTGCAAGGTCCCGCGAAGCAAAGGACGGAATGCCGGAGCTGCGCGCCGACCTCAAGCCATCTCACAAATAGCAGACTAATCTCACCCGTCAGCAACGGGAGGCGCCCGCATCCCCTAACGATGCCTTAGCCGTGCGTGGTCTGGCGAATGTACCCGAATCGATCATCGTGCCAGACATGAGTCGAGGAACGGCTCGTGCCTCGCTCAAGTATCGATAAACAGTAAGCAATTAGGAGAATTTTCTTCGCTACTTGCAGCTTCGGCATAGAAACGACACACGTCCAGCGATAGGGTTCGAGCAGTCGAACTCGTCGGCCAGATGAAGTGCCAGTCACGAAGCCCGCAAGGAGATTCATTCGGGTCCGCCAGCGTTTTCACCGACCAAGAAAGAAAGATCCCATCGCAATTGAACTAGGCGACCGAGTGCTCACGACCCGGCAAGAAGAGCAGGCGTGAACGCCAAAGATCTTACGGTCACGGCGACGTGACCACCTCCACGTCTCCTTTTTGGTCAGTAACCTCAACTCGGACCTCATTCTCCCGGCGCTCGAAAAATAAGCCCACTACGGCTTCACCAATCCGCAGGCCCTTTATCGAAAGCTGCGGAATTCCCTCTGGCAGATAGGGACGATCAAATAGAACCCGGTTGGGTTCGGCCTGGATAGACACGCCCAAACAGGCTCGAACGAGCATAAATACCGATCCTGCAGCCCACGCCTGGGGTGAGCAGGCGACGGGGTAAAGCGTAGGACCCTCGCCCCGCTCGCGGTCAAGCCCGCAGAACAATTCAGGAAGACGGGCAAGATCCGCCCATCTGCTTGCGTCTAGGAGGCCAAGCAGGACTCGCCCAGCCAAGTCCTTGCGTTTATACTTCGCGAGACCGCTAGCAATGAGGGCATTGTCGTGCGGCCAAACAGAGCCATTGTGATATGACAGCGGATTGTAACGGGCCTGCCCTGCGGCGACGGTACGAATACCCCAGCCACTGAAAGAATCAGGACTTAACAACGTCTCGGCGACTAAGCGCGCCCTATCTGGCCTGGCAATTCCGGTATACAAGCAGTGCCCTGCGTTAGAGGTTCGCACTCGACAGGGTTTTTTCTTTCGATCAAGCGCAAGAGCATAAGTGGAAAGATCTTGACACCAAAACGCCTCATCGAACCTTGCGCCGAGGATTTCAGCCGCAGCCTCAAGGGCGGCACTTCTTTCCTTATCTCCCAAGGCACAACTCATTAGAGCCGCTGCCCGCTTGGCTGCGTAGACGTAACCCTGGACTTCACATAGAGCGATGGGCGCCTCCGCCAATGTCCCGTTGGCATGAAAAACTGAGTCATTCGAGTCTTTCCAGCCCTGCTGAACCAGACCGTTGCTCGAACGTCGAGCGTACTCTACAAAGCCATCGCCATCCATGTCTCCAAACTTGTCAATCCATTGCAAGGCAAGCTCGATATGCGGCCACCACTCACGCAAACAATCAAGATCTCCCGTCCGTTCGTAGTATGAACCAGCAAGAATGATGAAAAGCGGAGTCGCGTCGATGCTCCCGTAGTATTGGGCGAACGGGACTTCGCCAAGAGCAGCCATTTCTCCGCTGCGCATCTCGTGCAGGATCTTGCCGGGCTCGGCTTCAGTCGCGGGGTCGAAGTCTTTGGCTTGCATTCGTGCCAAGTATTGTAGAACGCCCTTGGCAATCGCGGGACAGAGCCAAAGCATTTGCAGTGCGGTAATGATGCCATCCCGACCAAACACTGTGCTGAACCACGGCACGCCCGCGTAGGGGTAATTTGTCTCGGGGTTGCCGATCATCATCATTTGGACGTCTGACGCAGAACGTTTGAGCCAATCAGTTAGCCGGGAATTTGAACTCGTCATCTGGGGCAGCGTGGCGGACGCCGTTTGCTGCTCGCCCCTTGCAGAGACTATCGCACTGCTATACCCAACCCCGTCGCGCCCAGTCTCGCAGTTGCAAGAAATCGTGAGATGGAAGACAGCCTTTTGCCCGGGGTCGAGATGCACTTCAAATTGCATTTCGGATGCCGTGGTCTTCTGGGGAACGAAATCAGATTGAACAGAAGTGCGGCGAATAGTGCCATCCAACCCTTTGTACGAGAGCTGAACTGAGTCCTTCTCAACCCTGTCTTCTAAGCGCTGCCCTCTTGTATGCCGGTGCATGCCGCGCACCTCAAAAATATCCGCAAAGTCGGCGTCAAATCTCAGGCCGAATGGCACCAGGAGAGAAGACAGCCCGTAATTGATGAACGCAAACTCCTCGTAGCTGACATCGCGCCAAAGGAACTTCGACCGCTGCAGGTGTAGCGTGCCTCGTGGTATAGCAACCGTGCCGTTCTTTGAAACGTCTGGATTGCTGAGGTTGGCAGTGAAAAGAAAGTTGTTAGCCTTAATCGCGGAACTGAATAGCAAGGGCCGGGCCTTCCACAAGCAAAGCGCAAACTCAGAAAGATGGCGCGTGCCATGGGAGAAGAGTCCCTGCTCACCAAGTCCGGAAGTTTGAATGTCCCCCAGATGGTCGCACACCGAGAACATTCTGCCGTATTTCAGAACTCTGGCATGGTCATCTGCCGGCGATGACTTCGCAGCTATGTAGTATTGCTGGGTGTTTCGAGCTTCATCCAACTGAGCACTCCGTCAGAAACGGCGGTCGACGAGGATTTTCTTCGAGTCAACCGCTGATAAATGTTTAAATAATCCTGCGCCATACGCTCCGCGCCAAAGTGCCGTTCAAAGTGTTTCCGGCATTTTCTTCGATCAATCTCTCCAATTCTCTTTACTGCTTTTACCGCGCTCTCCAAGTTAGCCACTATAAAGCCGGTAATCCGGTCTTGCATGACCTCGGGAACCGAACCCCCTGGGTAAGCAATCACGGGGGTGCCGCACGCCATGGCTTCAATCATCACTAAGCCAAAAGGCTCGCACCAATTGATGGGAAAGAGTAGGGCAGCTGCGTTACCCAGAAATCGATTTTTCTCTGGATAACCAATTTCACCGATAAACTCAATAAGAGGATGATCAAGAAGTGGCTTGATGACCTCTTCAAAATAAGGGACATCCACGCGATCGATCTTCGCGGCTATCTTGAGAAGCATACCGGCGCGTTTTGCAATCTCGATTGCTTGATCCAGACCTTTTTCCGGAGAGGTGCGCCCAAGAAATGCGAGGTACTGGCCATCTCCGGCGCCAAAGGAAAAAGACTCTCGCGGCAAACCATGATGAACAGTGCCCTGCCAGTTTGCCCAAGGCAGGGGCTTGCGCTGGGCGTCTGAAATTGAAACGACTGGCATGTCCCGAAAATGTCTGTAAAGAGGCGCCAAATCGGGAAGATCGAGTCGGCCATGAAGGGTTGTAACCTGTGGCACTTGCTCGCGACAACTCAATGGAAAATGCAAATAGTCGACATGAAAATGTAACAGGTCGAAGGCTTCTTTTTGGCTGAAAACTTGATCCAACATCACAATATGGTGGGCGAGTTGGTCTACGCAGTTCGAATCCAGTCGCAATGCTCTCTTGCATGCAGGCACCAGGCGAGCTGTTGTTAGCGAATCGCCGCTAGCAAACAGAGTTACATCATGACCCAAACGCACCAACTCCTCTGTAAGCCAGGACACGACACGCTCGGTACCTCCATAGAGGGCGGGCGGAACGCTTTCATATAATGGCGCAATTTGTGCAATTCTCATCGAGTGAGGCTGTTTAGACTGTGTCCGCAGAAACCAGGAAAAAAATGGCGCACGCTGCTCTGAGAGGACGTTTCATAGCCTAAACAACTTTAGCGCTTTTTTCTAAGGGTAGGCATCAGGTTCATGCTGTATTGTTTCGGAATGCGACGTGTTGTCCCGTGACGCGGAAGGTAGTCGCACTTCGCAGCGGCATGGCGCTTGGATCACTCTTTTTGCACTTTCTTCTCAGGTCATGGTCAATCCGGAAAGTAATTTATCCATGCCTGAACGAATAACAACAGACGCGCCAGCCGGGCTCGACTCCGCAGGTCTGGATCATGCTCTCATGCGACAATCGCGAATTGCGACCGGCCCCGTCGCAAACAGCAACCGAAAGCGGACACGAAAGGTAGCTGTCTGAAGTGTCAGACATGCCGGGATACCGTTGCTTGGTATGGCATGCTACGCATTCTATGCCTTCCTGTTTGAACCCCAGCAGAACAGCCGCGACCGAACGTTTTCCCCATTACATCTTTATCGCGGTGCAGCCCCTCGACCCGAGCTTGACGCAATAACCCCTTAGACTCCAGAGTTGCTCTGCCAAGCTCCGACGTTTGGACGGTCGTCGATGCTCAAGGTAGGAGAGTCCATGGCCACATTCTCCATATGACATTACGAGCGCATTACTAAAGTTAGTTGGCTCGCCGTAACAACAGACCGGCTACGACTGGGGCGCATGCGAGTTACAAATGGCGGTACATGAGGGAACGGTCACGATCAAAGTAAGGTAACCAAACAGGTGCGATGCCGTCTGTTCACAATTGATCACTTTGCTTTTTGAGGAATAGCTTTTTGCACCGAACAGTGCAAATCCTTGTGAGAATCTACATCTGGAATTGCAATCGTCTCTTACTGCTGAACAACATAGAACGGATTGCCACTAAAGCGGGGCAGTATTGAGGAAGCTCAGCAGATGGGGAACAATGCGGCGTTTGTTCCCAGTACTTATCGCTTTGCTCCGCTCGTCATGCCACACTCCAAGCAACGAGGATTTGGTCGAGATGTGATTAACAGACAAGATGGGGCACATCCTTTGTGATTGGAATCCCCCCAGTTTCAGCTCTCTTGTGCATCCGCTGGAGCGCTGGAGCGCCACATCCCATGTCCAGTCCTGAGCAGAACATTCTGCGAGGTAAAGTCTGTTTCGCCTATTCTTCAAACAGATCATCAATCATCTTCATGATCCGCTCGGTCCGCTGCACAGAAACGGGCGACGGATAGAGTACCATTCGGAGATTCCGAACGGCTCCAGCGTCCCCATTTCGATTACTTTCAGTCTGCGACAGGAACTACCGTCGCTACCGAATCGCTTGCACCGAGCGGCCTAATGTCCGACTCAGCTTGCGGCACACCCTTCGCAAGGAACGCGAGGTGGCCACTCGCCAATGCTAGAATCCACGCGGATATGGCGTCAATTTACCAGTGGGCTTTTCAGACAGTTCGGAAAGCTCGTCCGCTCGTCCTACTGCCTGACTATTTCCGGGTGATCATACGGGAATGGCTAAATATTCTGTTTGGCACAAAACGCCTGCGGTGGATAGGCGACGGTGGGACCTGTTTTGGAAGATTCCCAAAATGGGTCAAAACTGCTCAGTCCGCACTTCGCTTTGAGGTTAGGCTGCTACTGATCCTCCAGTTAAGAGAGGAGTTTTATGAATAGCCCTCCCTTCCAGGAAATATCCTGCGTGATTTGCAGCAAGCCCGTTAACCTGCAGACCGACTTGTGCGCCGACGAAAATGGAAAGGCCGTCCATGCGGATTGTTACATCAAGCGGATTACCGGCGCACACGGTTCACAACCACGAACCATGCTCTCACCTCCGCCCGAAACGTGGCGAGTGGTTTCTCCAGGACGTCCGGCGTCTTGCTGAGAGTCGGCGCCATGGCGAATACATCTCTTTCCTCGACAGAAGCGCAATCCCAACTGATAGATAAGCTGTTCGATGCTCTGTCTGCTATACCGCCGCTTCTTCACTGCCGCAAATGCGGTACCGAACTGCTACATACGAATGCCACGTTTTTCACGCTTGCCGGTAAGGAGTGGACCCTACCGCTGCCCCACTGCCCACAATGCGACCTTAACGAAGAGACGGACAAAGGGCATCCCCGTGCCCGGTAACCATTAGGTTTAGAGAGTCGCGGCTCGAATAGGCCTTGCGGCGAAAAAGATAAAGAAAGGTCCCGCTTAATGACTGGCCGGGAGCTATAGGCGCTAGTCGCCTACGACGCTCGGCGCTGCCACCTGTGCTCTTGTTCCCCGGAATCTTCGTTCTGTCTTCCTTTTTGCTGGAAGATGAAATCTTCTGTGCGGTGTTGTCCTTATCCTTATTCTCTATTCTCTGGGCGCTTCCAGCTATTTAATTATCCGCACGCGGCGGAAATAATTTCTCAGGTTTTTTATGCTCCATCTTTTCAAGCGCCCTTTGCAGGCGAAGAAGCTCCTCCCGAACGCTCTCAATTTGGTCGAGGAGTTCGCTTAGATCAGATATGGGCTCGCCAGCATTGCACATGGCGCAACAAATTTACGCTCTTGGCATGGGCAGCACAGTACGCTACCGCTCATTGAGTCACTTATTTTTGTGGCGGTGACGTAGCCCCCGAAAACTGGACCGCAGGGAGTCGGAAAGCATACCGGTCAGGCAGCTT
>DATNKA010000273.1:0-4813 GCA_035603655.1 Candidatus Acidiferrales bacterium
CCGGTTTTCATCCTCCCCCGGCAGGGCACCTTCGGGCTGGCAGGACACCCTCGAACCAACCTCCCGGAGCACCCCAAGATTTCACCCTCACCGTGGCCGAACCGCCATACCTCCGGGATAGAATCGTGCGCGGATTCGACCCCGGAATCGGGAGCGCATCCGGCGGCTAATCGCATCCGGATCAGGCCGAGGATCGGCAGCGCATCGGAAGGAATCTCAGAAAAGGCCAGGAGCGGAATTCGGAACCCCAGATCTTAGTTGTCCCCGGGGCCTGGGCCACCCGCAGCCATTTTGATTCGATCAATGGCTCTGTAGAAAGCCCGATAGCCGCCGCCCACAAATATGCATGCTATGCCGAGCCTTCCCCAGACCTCCGCACCAGTTATCTTCCACACAACGCCACAGCAGAGGCCAAGAACCAGGCACACGGTTTCCTGCGGTGTTCTATATCTCTTCCTTGGTTTTTTCGAGTAAGCCCCCAGAAAAGATACAAGACGACCACAAGGCCTACCAGAAGGACGCCCACCGTTGCAGGGGCTGGCATGTACGTGACAAACACGTAAGAGACAAATATCCAGAGCAGCAAATATAAGTAGGTGGTCCAACTCTGGCGAAAGCTGTCCTGTGGTGCGGCCAATGCCCCGTACCGGGCGACATAACACTTGTTGCAGAGCTTCTCATGTCCTGGCAAATCAAACCCGCAAGATGAACATCGGCCCATTGGTCTACCCCTAGCTACTTTCCGTCGCAAAAAAGAGGAATGAGGAGGCGTAACCAGCGACACAGGGGCTGAGGATTGAAGGCAGAGTGTTCAGTTGTTGCGCGATGGTATTCAATAAAGTAATAAAACATTTTGAAGACATATTGTTTTAGACACGAACGGTGAATTAGGATGACGGCCATGATCAAATTACGTCATCAACAACCGTCGCTGTGGCATCGAGGTTTGGCCGAAGATATCGAGGAGTTGTGGGAACCTTGGATGCGGCTGGTGGACGAACTACTGGAAGACGAGGAGCTTCTGGACACGGTGTACGAAGCGCAAGGGGAACGCCATCCCCAGAGCCGCATCCGTGGCCGGATGCAAACGCCGGCGGAAGTAGTGTTGCGCCTGCTGTTGTTGAAGCACATCCGGAACTGGAGCTACGACGTGCTGGAGCGAGAGGTGCGAGCCAATTTGGTGTATCGCGCTTTTACCCGGATCGGGGATGAAAAAGTGCCGGACGCCAAGACGCTGGCGCGGCTGGGGCAGTTGATCGAGCCGAAAGTCATAGAGCAATTGCACCAGCGTGTGGTGGAGGTGGCGCAAGAGCGAGGGGTGACCCGGGGACGGAAGATGCGGGTAGATACGACGGTAGTGGAAAGCAACATTCATTATCCGACCGACAGTAGCTTGTTGGGGGACGGCACGCGGGTGCTAACCCGCACCATGAAG
Organism: Candidatus Acidiferrales bacterium; assembly: GCA_035603655.1. Classification (GTDB taxonomy): domain Bacteria; phylum Acidobacteriota; class Terriglobia; order Terriglobales; family Acidobacteriaceae; genus Sulfotelmatobacter. The sequence continues at coordinate 1,436 of DATNKA010000273.1, forward strand.
AAGATCGAGTCCAAGACCGGAGGGCTGAAATGCAAGGTGCGAGATCGGATGCGCAGTATACGCAAGCGAGTGCTGGCGATTGCCTTATCGACCCGGCTGCTGGGGCCGCCGGGAGAAGAGCGGAGAAAGCGGCAGTATCGAGAACTCCTCAGCTTGACCCGAAAAGTGATGAATCAGGCGGAGAGAGTATTGGCGGAAGTGAAGCAGGCTCCACGTCGTCGGCGCACTCCGCTAGAAAGTCTGGCGCAGTGGCTGGAAACCATGGTGGGGCGGGTTCGGCAAGTGGTGAAACAAACCAAGATACGGATTTTCGCAGGCGACACGAAGTCGCCGGGAAAGATCGTGAGCGTGTTCGAACCGCACACGGAAATTATTCGCAAAGGGAAAGCGAGCAAGCCGAACGAGTTTGGCAAGTTGGTCAAGATCCAGGAAGCGGAAAACCAGATCGTGACCCACTTTGAGGTATATGCCGAGCGCCCTGCGGCCAGTTCCTTAGTTAATGTCCTGGCAATCGTTTTAACCAAGTCACACTTCTTTTTAGGGCAGGTTGATGGTGAAGACGGCGGCGGTGACGGAGGAGTCGGCCCATCATCCGGAACAGACGGTGCAGGATCTAGCTGGCCATTCCAGTCCAGCGTGTTGTACCAAAGTCCGTCTGATCCTTGGTACGGCGCGTCCGGGTCGGTAGGGACGCAATTCGGCGACTGGGGCGGGCATCCCGCTTGGTGGCCCGAAGGGTCAGTTAGCAGCACAGGCCTATTCCGGGTGTAGGCGTAGAAGTTAATTCCACCCCGGAGCCGAGTCTGGTCTTCGCTGAGGAACCGCCCCGCCTTCGGGTCAAAATAGCGGGCACGGTAGTAGTAGATGCCAGTTTCGGAGTCGAACTCGCGCCCTGTGTACTGGAACGGATTGACGAGCGTGCCGGTTGACGAGGCCACTTCCCCGTAGCTGTCGTACGTGTATGTGTTGGCGAGGACACCCGATGAGTTGCTCAGTGATGTAACCGAGCCAACTCCATCTCGCTGATAATAGCTCAATGTTCCAGATCGCGACTCACTCAGTGGCTCGTCCACTTTCTTGGTTCGTGCATAGCGCGCCAGAATGTTCCCGCTCTGATCGACCTCCTCAATGGAGTTGACTCCGTCATAGAGGTAGTTGGTGGTGCCGAATGGTCCGGATTTCTGAATTCTTCGCCCGAAGGGATCGTACTTGAAACTTGTCGTGCCGCCGTTGGTGCCGGGCACTACTGCCTGTGTCAGCCGATTCTCAAAGTCCCAGGTGTAGCTCTTGCCGCTGGCGTCGTTGAGGGTGTTGCCGTTTGCGTCTAATGCTGACCCTAACACGCTTTTCCACCACGAGCCGCTTCTATCCTGATGCGTTCCCGACCACTTAGCCCACATCGCGCTGAAGCGAAGTCTGCGATTTTTTGAGAAAATCCCCTGATGCGGTTTTTTGGCTCTAGTCGTGTTTGCGCCCTGATGCGTTTCGAGCGCAGCGAGACCAACACCGGCAGCGAAGGAAAAAACTCTCTCCTCACCCCACGCACTCGACGGCGCGAGCGGAGACAGCATTTCTTCTTCAGCTACGGGCAACATCTCCTCCGATTGTAGTCAGCGGGTCACGCGCAAAGAAGTGACTTTCGGGGGCTTAGGGGACAGGTACTAAAACTGCATCACCGTCAGGGCGGGGATGCGTTGGAAGTCGCGGAGATTGCCCGTTAGCACTTTGAAGCCAAGCGAAAGCGCCGTGGCTCCGATCAGCAAGTCTCCGAACGGAATCACCACACCTCGGCTCTGCTGCTCTCCATCGATCTTTCCCGCAAGAAGCGCGGTCTCTTTCGTGTAGGGATACACCGTTAGATCGGTCAGCAGTTCGTTGAGGAACGATTCGCGGCGCTGTCGTATTTCCGGGGTTTGCGCGCGATAAAGGCCGTGGATCAGTTCAGTCAGGCCGATGGCCGAGAGTGCCGCTTCCTGGTCGCCCGTCGTTTTCACGATCTTTTCGATCAACTGCTCGACAGTGTCGCCGCGCCGTTCGGCAGCGATCACTACGCTGGAATCGAGGATCAGTCCCATGCCGGCGGGTTCAACGGCTCACGATGGCTGTTGATAGCGGCTTCCAGATCGCGAGCGAAGTCTCCGTCGAGCGTGGCCGTGGAAGCATGTTCTTTCGCGAGCCGCAAAGACTCGGAAAGCAAGCGCACATGCGGCTCGGCGGGACGAAGTACGGCCACAGGCAGCTTGTCGCTCTCGATCACCACCTCTGCACCGGCGCGCACCCGCGCCAGTACTTCAGCAAAGTTGCTGGCGGCTTCTGCTTCTGAGATGTGGATCACATGGTCAGCCATGGCGAGATTATACCGTCATTCCGCCCGGTCAGGCTCGGCATCCAATGGTGCAGCGGGCATCAAGTTCGGAATATCAAATTTTGTGCGGCCATTTGTTTGCAGGAAGCATCTTCGACTGGTGACGTGTCACCCCTTCTCCCCATGCGTAGCACGGCTGGGTTTTGACCTTACTCCGGCAAGGCACTTTGGGGGCGCAGGACACCCCCAACCCACCTCCGGGGATCTCCACAACTCCACCCTCACCGTGCCAGATTCGCCACACCCGCCGATACAAGGTCGTCAAGGCGGACGGCCCCGAGGATCTGGTGTTCCAATCCGTAAGCAAGGGAGCACCGATGCGGGACAACAACATCCTGAGCCGGCACATCAAGCCTGCGGCCAGGAAGATGGGACTGGGTTTTGTGAACTGGCGGTGCCTCCGTACTTCGCATGCGACCTGGCTGAAGATGGCGGGAGCGAATGTGAAGGACGCCCAGGCACAGATGCGGCACTCGCGATCAAGCACCACGCTGGATATCTACCAGCAGTTCGTCCCTGAGTCGCAGCAAAGAGCGGTCGAAAAGCTCAGCAGCCTATCAAAACGCGTGCAGTAAACGGACGGAATTGGACCCATAACGGACCCAAGTGCGGGAAGGCGAGGGGGTAAGTGATTTGTCCGTTCCGAGACATAGGTAACGGAACGTTCCGGAGACATGGGTTACACTTTTCGGCCCGAAGGGGGCGGAGAGGTAATGCCATGGAAGGAGAGTTCTGTGATGGACGAACGAATGCGGTTTGTGATCCGGCTCAAGGACGGCGAGACGAGCTCAGGTGTAATCGGATTGGCGACATTGCCGGCGACGTTCGGCACATCGCGTTCATACATGTACCAGGTCTCAGTCGCCATGTGCCATTTGCTGTTGAACTTGTGGTACCAGGTGAAGTCATAGTCTTGCAGGTTGTTATAGGCATACTTGCCGTCATTGATGCCGTTCGCACAACCGTAAAAATTGTCGTTATTGCTCGCCGTGGAGTAGTTTAGGCAAAAGATG
>DATNKA010000274.1:0-3144 GCA_035603655.1 Candidatus Acidiferrales bacterium
CCGCCAAGGTAACCAACAGTGCCATTCTCGACATCATCGCGAAAAATCTGGATTTCATCGAATCATCCTCCCGGTTAGATATTGTGAACTCATCAAGAACGCTGCCTAAGAGTTCCGTTCAAATTGAGAAGTTTTTTTCGAACCTTCGCCATGTAACAGGTCCGCCCGCGGCGATTCCTGTTTCTGACGCAGGTAGCGACAAGGGTCAATGCTCGGCCAACCCCCCTTCGATACTCTCTCAATCCCCCGATAAGCCGTTTGCTCACAACAGAATGTGGGCGTCGCACCGGCGACTAAAGGTGTGCTAAACGTTCCAACAATGTGAACCACGCGGATGACCTCTACCCCCCCACCCACTGTGTGGGCCAGATCGAATTCTCCGACTCACCCTTTGTTAACTCGAAGACAGGAGCCGACGAGACTCTGCCTTCCTTCCTGGCGGCCGAAGAAGTAGATTTTCGAAAGTTAGCTCCTTCAGGACAAACGCGATCACGAACGAGGGGGCTGGTTTTTCTCGCTTCTGGACTGGTCGTTCTTCTCGCCATGATCACCTGCCAAGGTTTGTTCACGTTCGATCGGGGGAAGAGCCGACTTTGACTCCATGCAGTCTGGCGATCCTTCCGGTCCAAAGTGGTGGTCAGGATTCGAACAGAGTGGGGGCAAGCGCGACTCGAAGTTGTCGAACCGCGCTTAGCCTACCGACTGCGATGATGCGGTTCATCCAGTCTTTTGGAGCTATCGAGCGCGGCGCGGAGATCGTGCCCGAACCCAACTGATCTGCGCAACGACGGCAAACCTAAGGCGTACCGGATGAAGAAAGTTGCCTTTTGCAACCGTTCGTGGCATTCCGGACCATCGTAGAATCAGTAAGTTCCCAGGAATCAGTGGGCGGCTGGGAAACGAAATCCACCCCCGCAACCAAAACTCCTTTCATTTCTTGTCGTTGCAATCACCTGCCAGGGCGGTCGGTGCCGCTTCTATCTTCATTATTGGAGTCTGCTGATCTCAGCGCGCAATCATGTGCGTCTCGTAACTGTATGAGGGACAGGTGACCGGTCTCTACTGCCGATCTAGGAGAATTACCGGTCGCCCGTGCTGTAAGCAGCGACTTGGCCTACCGGTTGTCGGTTGTTGCGGCGAAGTCGGTTCCCCGGGGATTTTCTTGCCTGTGCGAGCCGTAACTGCCCGTGAATTCCAGAAGACCTTCGCCATTGCAGGGCGATCACGCGAGATTACGCTTGGTGTGGAAAAACAACGAGCGGGGGGGCATCGACGAAAGAACCGATATGTCCTGTTCCGACTCTCAATCATAGGTGACCATGAAGCGGACGACAATTGAGCGTGAGGGTAGCCCCAGACGCGCGGAACAAGACCCAAGGGTGCTTTTTTAATTGAAGTCCTCGCCGACCGCGGCCGCCAGTCGGGAGTCCCCGGTTGGCAGAGCTCTGGAGATGCGGAACATCACCCGTAGTATGCGAGAGCCGAATCCTGAGCTTGCCCACTTTGCTTCGAGGAATTGGGCAATGGCGGGCGGATCCTACTTGCCGTACGCCTGAGCGATCTGGCCCACGAGCTTGGCCCAGGGCATGTCGATGGCTCCATAAATGGCGCCCGCGTCCGGCCGCGAGTTGTCCTTCAGGATCTCGACCATCAAGGTCGCATAGTCGGTAATGATCACGCCTGCCTGCAGCATGCGCAGGAGGCCGACCTCGCGCTTGGTCTGGCTGAACGTTCCGCAGGCATCGACGGCCACATAAGCGTCCAGTCCCCTGCCGACCGCGGTGATCGCGGGAAAAGCGGCGCAGATTTCGAGTGAGATGCCGGCAAAGATCAGCTTCTTCCGGCCGGTGGTCTCGATCGCGCGAAACAAACGGGCATCGTCGAAGGCATTCACGGTGGCGCGGTCGATGATTTCGATTCCGGGAAGAGCCTCGACCAGTTCCGGAAAGGTTGGGCCCCACATGCTGTCGCGCGCCGTAGTCGTAACGATGACCGGCAGCTTGTGAAGCTTGGCGGATTTGGCGAGGGCGACCACGTTGTGTTTGAGCTCGCCCGTCGAGATGTCCCGAACACCCGACATCAGGCCCACCTGGTGGTCGACGAGGACGAGCGCAGCATTTTCGGAAGTGAGGGGCTCGTAGGGACGTACTTGATGATTCATTGCATTCTCCTTTTGAGTTGCTGCTGGTTTTCAGTCAGCCACCGCCCGTATTTAATTTCCTTTACGTTCCGTTTTCTATAATAGGGTTGGGCCACGCCGATGTCAATGGACTTTACGCCACGTTCCGTTAAAATTACTTCGTGAACAAGAACCTGCTTCCCACTGCCCGCAAAGGCCGGCCACCGAGTGCAATGGCGGCATCCCATGCCGCCATCATGGATGCGGTCTATACCCTGCTTCAGGAAAAGTCGGTCCGTGACTTGACCATGGAAGAGATCGCCAAGCGCGCCAGAGTCGGCAAACCCACCCTGTATAAATGGTGGTCCACCAAGGCGACCTTGGTGTTGGCCATGCTCTGCGAGCGGATGGCTCCCAACCTAGCGATGCCGACAGTCCTGACCGCGGAAGACTCTCTGCGCCTTCGAGTGCGGCGGTTGATCGACGCGTTCAACGGGCCCTTCGGCAGGATCGTGGCCGGGCTGATCGCCGAAGGCCAGAGCGAGCCAGCCATCCGCCAGGAGTTCTTTGACCAATTGGTTAGTCCCCGACGGGCGGCTACCATCGCCGATCTACAGCGAGGCAAGAATGCAGGCGAGTTGCGGTCGGATACAGAACCTGACCTGCTGAACGATGCGATCTTTGGCGCGATCTATTACCGCTTCTTATTGCGCTCGGGCCCATTGACCAGACGGTTCGGCGAGGGATTGGTCGAGCAAGTCATCCGCGGGCATCGCTCGGGAGATGCCCGGAGTTGATGGGAACGAGATACCATGGCGCGGCTACGACAAGATGCTGTCGAGGTTGGGCATACCTGATAAGTCACGATGCATTACCTGCGCACCGCCTCGGGTGACCGCGCCTTGAGCGGAGACGGTTTTGGGATACGAAGAAGAATCTCGATCCGAGGAGTTTTCGAGCAAGGCTAGCGGCCATCCCGGAGTCCGCCGATTTCTCAACGCTCCTTGCTAACCCGAGAGGGGCAA
>DATNKA010000275.1:0-4015 GCA_035603655.1 Candidatus Acidiferrales bacterium
CGCACGGCTGGAAGCAATGCACTGACCGTCGACTTGATATCGCCGACAAGACCGAGATCGAGCGCTGTACGGCGGCCGATGTGCTTCGGGTTCTTGTCAATCTGAACCTTTTTCACACTGGCTCCGGGAAGAAATTCTGAGAATGGAAAATCCGTGCCCAGCATGAGCAAGAGGTCGGCTTCATGGATTGCGTTGTACGCTCCCCCATAACCTATCAGCCCGGTCATGCCAACGGCGTTCGGATTCTCATGCTCCAGCCATTGCTTCCCGCGGAAGGCATAGCCGACGGGGGCCTTCAGCTTGCACGCCAGTTCAACCACTTCGTCGCGACCTTCTCTGCAACCATCCCCACCAAAGATCGCCACCGTTTTCGCCTCATCGATCATTCTCACCAATTTTTCGAAGTCTGTATCGGAAGGTCTCACGATAGCTGGGCCCGCAATGGTGAAGCCGGCAGGCTGGTCCGGAGCAACGGCGGACGCGACATCGCCAGGTATGGCAAGAACGGTGGGACCCTTTTCCAGAACAGCCGTGCGGATGGCGGTGCTGATGACGGCGCGGGCCTGCTCCGGATTAACCAGCCGTGCGGTATAGAGAGAAGCCGCCTCGAAAAACTTGTACGGGTTCAGTTCCTCGAGCGCAGATGTGTCAATAATGCTCGACTCTACATCCCCGGCGATGGCGATAATGGGAGCGCCTTCTTTCCGTGCGTCCATCAATCCGTTGAACAAATGGACAACTCCAGGCCCCGCAGTTCCGCACACCACAACTGGTTTACCCGTGAAATAAGCCTCCGCGACCGCCGCGAATACTCCATATTCCTCATTACGAACGGGAACAAACTCGATTGCGCCATTTCGGCGCAGCGCGTCCACCACAGGATTCAGAGCGTCTCCGACGATTCCATAACAGCGTTTGACACCAGCCTTCGCCAGCATCTCCCACAATACGTCTGCAACTTGTTTCGACATTAGAACCTCCTGAGTTCTTTTGTGGACCCTGTATCGTTGCCGCGCAATTCACTCCCAGCGTTTAGGTCGCGGATAGTCTCCGCTGCCGCTGAGTCCATGCAATTCCGCTGCCATGAAATTCGCGGTTGCAAACTAGCCTCATCTGGGTCGGGCCGAGCCTAGTTCCCACGATTGCGTGACCACACCGATGACACTTGACGCAAGCGGCAAAGGGATGACACGTGCAGTCGGCATGTGACAGTCGCCCCGCGAAGTTAGAGATCGGGATTTCCTGAGTGTCCGCCTTCATCGCGGTTGCAATGCAGGAAATGCGAGCGCCTGTCTCTTTGGTAGCACGCTTGCTCTTCATTCAATCGAATTCCGGGCGGTAAGAATCGTGGCCGCCTTGCAATAGGAATAAGGAGAAAGTACGAAATCTGGCGATGGCGCATTTTCGGAAGCGGAGAGCGGAAGAAGAGAAATGTCGATGTTGAGAATGAAATCTTCGACGTTGCGGTTCTTTGAGCAGACGATACTTCTTCTGTTTTGGTCCGCTACGGCGGTGTGGGCAAGCGAGCCAAAAGGCTCGTCTTCTCACGGCACAAATATCTTCGCTCCCGCCTCCACTCCAGCCAAGTCAATTGCTGACTTGTCCGTCTTTGTACTTGTCATCACGGGAATCATTTTTGTCGTTGTTTTTGCCTTACTGATCTACTCCGTCGTCAAGTTCCGTGGGCGAGCAATGGATGCCGGCCGCGAGCCGGCTCAGGTGTACGGAAGCACGCAGATTGAGCTGGCCTGGACGATCATTCCGATTCTGATTGTCGTTGTCCTGTTCCTGGCCACTGCGCGAGTCATCCACGCGATTCAAGATGCTCCAGAACCGGCGGGCGCTGTAGAGGTCACCGCCATTGGACATCAATACTGGTGGGAGTTTCGATACCCGAAGCTGGGGATCGTCACAGCCAACGAACTGCACATCCCGGTGAGCGATGTCGGTCATCCGACACCAACGTTTCTGCAATTGCTCTCGGCCGACACCGACCACAGCTTTTGGGTGCCGGAGCTTGCCGGCAAAACGGATCTCATTCCGAATCACCCCAACAGAATGTGGATGGACCCGCAGCGTACAGGACTCTTCGTCGGTCAGTGTGCACAGTATTGCGGAACACAGCACGCCAAGATGCTCCTCCGTGTTTCGGTAGATGGACCGGAAGCATTCGCCAGTTGGGTTCAAGCCCAGCAGAGACCCGCCGTCGAAGACACGGGCGCAATCGCTGGCCGGCGAGTGTTTGAACGTAACGCCTGCATGAACTGCCATACGGTGGGCGGAACTCCAGCGGACGGACGCTTTGGCCCTGACCTGACCCATTTGATGAGCCGCACCACGATTGCAGCGGGCGCTGCTGAAAACACCCACGACAAGCTTCGTCTTTGGATTCAGAACCCCAGCGCAATCAAACCTGGGTCGCTGATGCCCGCCATGAAGCTGAGCGATGCGGATCTGAATGCCGTCGTGAGTTACATGGAAACGCTGCAGTAGAACGCTCGGAAATCTGCTTATGTCAACCAACGTGATCACCGTTCCCGTGAGCCAAACAGAAGCCAGGCCTTGGGTCGACGAGCTTCATCAGTGGCTAACCACTGTCGATCACAAAAGGCTGGGGATTCTCTACATTATTTCGTCTCTGTTATTCCTGGCATTGGGGGGAGTCGAGGCGCTCATCATTCGCATTCAGCTGATGCATTCGCACAACAACTTCGTTTCACCGGAAGTCTTTAACCGCATGTTCACCATGCATGGGACGACCATGATTTTCTTTGTGGCCATGCCCATCTTGTTCGGATTCGCCAATTACCTGGTGCCCTTGATGATCGGTGCGCGCGATATGGCTTTTCCGCGCTTGAATGCCTTCAGTTTTTGGCTCTCGTTTCTGGGAGGACTTCTTCTTTATTTCAGCTTTCTGGGAGGAAGCGGCTTGTACGGCGCCGGAAGCGCACCGGACGTGGGTTGGTGGTCGTATGCGCCATTGGGTGCCCGAGCCTTCTCGCCTGGTCACAGTTCTGACTATTGGACTCTGGCGCTGCTGGTCTCCGGGTTTGGGAGCATCGGAACAGCGATCAATATCATTGCGACAATTCTGTGCCTGCGATGCCCGGGTATGAAGATCAATCGTATGCCGCTGCTGGTGTGGATGAACCTTGTAATGGCAGGAATGGTTTTGATTGCGATTACCCCCTTATCGGCCGCTCAAATCATGCTGCTCATCGATCGCTACCTGGGCGGCCATTTCTTCGATACCCAGGCTGGCGGATCGGCAGTCCTCTGGATGCACTTCTTTTGGATCTTTGGACATCCGGAAGTCTACATTTTGATCATTCCTTGCTTTGCTTTCATGTCAGAAATCATTCCCGTCTTTTCACGCAAAGCGATCTTCGGGTATCCGGTGATGGTTGCCGCAACCGTGTGCATCGCTTTCGTGAGCCTGAGTGTCTGGGCGCACCACATGTTTACGATCGGGATGAACTCCTATGCCAACAGCTTTTTCACTCTCACCACGATGGCTGTCGGCGTCCCCACGGGAATCAAGATTTTCAACTGGATCGGCACGATGTGGGGCGGCAGGATTCAATTCAAAACACCCATGCTGTTCAGCATCGGATTTCTATTCCAATTCCTCATTGCGGGCCTGACCGGGATCATGATGGCCGCCTCGCCTTTCGATTGGCAGCTTAGCCTGTCCTATTTTGTAGTGGCGCACTTTCATTATGTGATCGTGGGCGGAATTCTGTTTGCAATCTTCGGTGCGTTCTATTACTGGTATCCGAAAATGACTGGCCGAATGCTAAGTGAGCGTCTGGGCCAATGGCATTTCTGGCTTTTCCTGATCGGATTCCACCTGACGTTCGACGTGATGCACATCCCGGGAGCGCTCGGCATGCCACGCCGGATTTACACCTACGAGCCAGGTCGGGGTTGGGACACCTTGAACCTCATCATTTCGATCGGTGCATTCATTCAGGCAATCGCGATTCTCGTGTTTGTCGCAAACCTCGTAATTTCT
>DATNKA010000276.1:0-3565 GCA_035603655.1 Candidatus Acidiferrales bacterium
TGTGCTCCGGAATCCTCGGTGCTCATGGGCAAGCCGCCGGGCTTCTCGAAGGTCAGAGCATTTTTCACTGCACGCTTTGCCTGCTCCGGGGTAGCCAGGCCCGCCCACAGGGGATAGAGAGCCGTTGCGTAGCGGTAGGAGGATCGCTGCCCCGTAGCGACGTTGTAGTCGAAGAAAAATCCGGCTTCTTCATCCCAAAGATAGCGCGTGATCAGTTGCTTGCGTTTCTCGGCGCGTTGGTTCCACTTCGCAGCGTCGGCATCGCGTCCCAGCCACCGGCTGATCTGTTGCATATCCTTCTCGGTTTTATAGAGCAGACTGTTGAGGCATACCGGCGCGTAGTGATGGGTGGCGGCGCCGAAGGGTCCAAAGCGAAAACTTACATCGAATCCGGACTCCCGCATCGAGCGGTCGCCCCGGTAGTAGTCAGAGCTCAACCTGAACTCGCGGCGCTCATCGCAATCGCCACGGGCCATGGTAGAAGAGACGCCGCACACTTGCAGAGTGTAGCCCGATCCCGCAGTCGACTGCTGCGCTACTCCAGGCTGACTTTCGACGATATAGGTATCGGCTTGCGCGGGGTGAAAGAAAAAGTAAGTTGCGACCTTGCGGTAGGATCCCGATTCATCTTGCACGGCTTCTGCTGGTGGGCCTTCGCCGAAATCGTAGTATCGCGACAAGCCCGTATCGCCGGCCAGGTGAGGATCGCGGTTCCACATCTCGTAATCTTTTTCCAGGTCAGCGTAGGCCTTCGCCAGCCAGGCTGAATCCGCGTGGCCCGATTTCTCCATCGCATCGTAGACGTCGACGAACATTGAACTGAGAAAGGGGGGTTGCGAGCGGGTTAGATAATAAGTGCGGTTCGCGTTCAGCATTGCGCCGTAGTGCTCAATTTCAAAAAAGAAGTTGTCGACCATGCCACGCGCCAACTCAACGCGCCCGGCGCGAAGCAATCCTCGGATGATGAAGTAACTGTCCCAGCCGTACATTTCATTGAAACGCCCTCCCGGAACCACATATTTGTTTTCCAGATAAAGCAATCCGGGAGGCTGAATCTTGGTGGTGTCGACTTCGCCGAGATGATGGATCTCAATGGGCAGATGTTCGATCCGTACATCGCATTCCCGTGCGAGCTTCTGCACTGCAATCGGCTCACTAAATCCGGCCGGCAAATACAATACTGGGGCAACTTTTATCTTGGGATCAACCAGGCTCTGGCATTCGGACATAGAGCGGGTCAGTGTGTCCCAAGCGGAGGAGATGTATCGCAGAATCGGCTTGAGGCCTTCGTCTCGGCCAGGATTGGAGTTCGGGGCGGCGGCAACTTGGGAGCCGTCTGCCGCACCGAGTGTGACCCAGCAAAAAACTAGCGTGAGCGCTAATCCCCGACGCCCCAAAGTCTGGAAGAGATGGCTTTTCATTATTTATGAGATGCGGCTCTGTAATCTTACTCCTGCCGCTAAGTCCCACAAAATGAATTCGATGCGGGGAGAGGGATAAGCGAAAAATGGTCCCTGGAAGGTCGGACGTGCAGCCGATCGGCGAACCCTTTTAGCGGTTCGACCCTGCTTTGGCGTTTCGAAGGGGCTCTGCTTTCAGAATTTTGTAGTCTTTATATTCGATGGAAAGGCGGGCCACGCCCCCCAGCCGTACGACGCTCTCGGTGCGATTCTGGGCCGGCAGCCAAAAGTCACCGACTTTCTCATAGTTGTGTTCAACGTCGGTTTTCTTGATCCAGAAGGACGGGTTTTTCCCCGGTTCCCCTTTGATCCGAACCACGGCAAAATCTTTCGCATCGACCCAGATTTTTCCGCGATAAAGAAATCTGTTCTTCGTCCTGGGCGTCAGATTGAGAACGTATCGTCCCCCCTCCGGCGCAGGTTCGTAGCCAGCCAGCGTGAAATCGTAGTTTTCGGTGGTCAGAGCCGTATGCTGACGATTCTCTTCGTTGGCCGCCTCGTCCTCGCCCTCCAATAATTTCTTGAAAACGCGGTCTATGATGAGCTTGGAACCAGTCTGCGACACGACCCTGAACTCTTTGGAATTCGGAGCGCGGTACGCCATATGGATGACCATTTCCGCATCACGATCGCTCGGGAAGCCCCGATATTGCATGCGGTAGATACGCGTTGCCTCGTACTGCTTCAGGGCCGCGGTTCGCTCGGCGTTTTTTTCTTCTAGTCTTTTGACGACCTGATCTAGCGGCAGAGGTGCATTCACAACCGCATGTGAATTGGATGGCGACTCATATCCTTGCGGTGCGGACTGACACCAGGCCGCAAGGCTCCAGGACACCAGCAGTATGGGGCTGACATGACGTTGAAAGAGCCGGCTTCGCGTGAATTCCATAGGCAGATCTTTCTTAGTTTACCCGAGACAGGTGACCGCAAAACGTCCCGCGGTTCGCATTTTGCGGCCGCCACCTGAAATGCCACCATTGGTCCAGGTGAAGCGCGGCTTCCTCTGTCAGCCGTAAGAATAATTTGGCGGCAATTAGGTTGCGTGCGATGATGTCAGCGCTGTTGTGAAAGTGGGCTCAATGAAACCGAACTCCTATTTGCTGAAGAGTACCGTAGTGGCCGCTCTGGGAGGCTTGCTTTTCGGCTTCGACACGGCGGTTATTTCCGGCACCACAAGCAATCTCACGCAGGTCTATCATCTGACCCCGGACTTGCTGGGCATCACGGTCTCTGCGGCGCTGATTGGGACGATTCTCGGCGCGATGTTCGCTGGAATTCCCGGCGACAAATACGGCCGCCGCGACAGTCTGCGCGTCATGGCCGTGCTCTACATTGTTTCAGCGCTGGGTTGTGCCTTCGCCTGGAACTGGCCCGCGCTCGTAGTCTTCCGCTTCATCGGCGGACTCGGCATCGGCGGTTCCTCGGTGCTGGGCCCTATGTACATTGCAGAAATCGCGCCAGCGAGCTGGCGAGGACGCCTGGTGGGAGTCTTCCAGTTCAATGTGGTCGGGGGAATTTTGCTGGCCTATTTCTCGAACTTCCTGGTGGGAACTCAGCATTTCGGGGTGGATGCAGAGTGGCGCTGGAAGTTCGGAGTCGCCGCTTTTCCTGCAGCATTGTTCTGCCTGCTGCTGTTTACTATTCCGCGCAGCCCGCGCTGGCTGGTAAAGAAGCAGCGGGTTGACGAGGCCCGGGAAATTCTACGCCTTACCGGAGATGAGAACTACGAGAAAGACTTGCAGGAGATTGTCCAATCCATCGACGCGGAACACGGGCATGCCGATGAAGCATTATTTTCCAGAAAATACCTTCTTCCCATCTTCCTGGCGATCAGCATTGGCATGTTCAACCAACTTTCAGGCATCAATGCGATTCTTTATTACCTGAACGACATTTTTGCCTTCGCGGGCTACAGCAAGTTATCCGGCGACTTGCAGGCCGTGGCCGTGGGTTGCACAAACCTGATCTTTACCATGATCGCCATGTCGGTCATCGACAAGCTCGGCCGAAAGAAGCTGCTCCTCATTGGCTCCGTGGGAACCGCGGCCTGCTTGGCTGGCGTAGCTGCGATTTTCTCTAGCAACAAACATCACGAACTGCTGGTG
>DATNKA010000277.1:0-2991 GCA_035603655.1 Candidatus Acidiferrales bacterium
TCTAGTAACGAGTCGCGCGCCGTTGCACCTGTACGGAGAACATGAATTTCCACTGCCACCGCTAACCCTGCCGGATTCACGGTCCATGCCTTCGGTGGAGGTCCTGTCGCAGTGCCCGGCGGTCGCGCTGTTCGTGCAACGCGCCGCCGCTGCCAGGCCAGATTTTGAACTTAATCGAGAAAACGCTTCTGCCGTTGCCGAGATTTGCGCTCGATTGGACGGTCTGCCTCTGGCGATCGAGCTGGCTGCCGCCCGTGTCAAAGTTCTTTCGCCGTCTTCCATGTTGACGCGCCTTGCGAGCCGGTTGCAGCTATTAACGGGGGGCTCACGGGATCTGCCACAGCGGCAGCAGACGCTTCGCTCGGCCATCGATTGGGGATACGACCTGCTGAGCGCTGCCGAACAGAAGCTTTTCCGACGATTATCGGTGTTTGTGGGCGGGTGCAATCTGGAAAGCGTGGAAGCCGTATGCGACACCCAGGGCGAGCTCGATCTGGACCTGCTCGATGGCATGGCATCCATGGTGGACAAAAGCCTGGTGCAGCAAGTCGAGCAAGGGAAGAGTGAATCGCGGTTCGTGATGCTGGAAACACTTCGCGAGTACGCTCTCGAAAAGCTGGAAGTAAGTGGAGAGGCAGCCTTGACGAAGCGCGCCCACGCCGCTTACTACTTGGTGCTGGCAGAAGAAGCCACGGAGTCGAGCGAAGCGGAAGGGGCGGGATGGCTGGAACGGTTGGGGCTCGAAAATGACAATTTTCGCGCGGCCCTGGAGTGGCTGACTGAAACCGGAAATGCGGAGTGGGGGTTGCGTCTTGGCACGTCTCTGTTTCGTTTTTGGGAGGTTCGCGAGTATCTAGCCGAAGGCCGGGACAGATTGGACAGGCTGCTGAGGTTGACAGAAGCGGCAGCTGCCACGAAGCTGCGCATGCGCGCCCTTTTTGCAGCTGGTGTGCTCGCCGGGGAACAGGGGGATTACGCCTCAGCAGCTGCACTTATCAACGAGAGTCAAGACATCGCGCAAGCGCTCGGCGACAAAACGGGTGTCGCCGTCTCTCTAAATGCGTTGGCGGTCTTTGCTCGCGACCGCGGTGACGTCGGAGTTGCGCAAATCTTGTTCGAAGCGAGTCTTGGGCTGTGGAGAGAATTGGGCGACCAGAAGGCCGTAGCCCGTGCTCTCAGTAACTTGGCCAATGTCGTCAAATTACAGAGAGAATATGGCCGCGCGCGCGCGCTATACGTGGAGTGCCATTCGATCTTCCGGGGACTAGGAGATCGGACGGGCGTCGCGTGGTCGCTAAACTACCAAGGGGATGTCGCACACGATCAGGGCGACTCGGCTGCAGCGCGGACATTGTACGAACAGGGCCTGGCAATCTTTCGGGAAGTCGATGACCGTTGGGGAATTGCTGGCACGCTCGCCGATCTGGGTAGCTTGGCGGGGGAAAATCGAGATTATTCTACAGCGCGCTCCCTGTACCGGGAAAGCATAAAAGTTTTCCAGGAACTGGATCACAGACGTGGAATTGCCCGCCTGCTGGAATACTTCGCGTGCTTAGCGGCCGCTCAACTCGAAGCCGAGCGTTCCCTGCGACTGGCGGGCGCGGCCGCTGCGCTGCGCCAAAATATCGGCGCTCCGCTCACCCCTGCCGAACAGGCGAAACTGGAAACGAGTCTGCACGCAGCTCGCCAGGCATTGACCAACAAGGTAGGCGCGACGGCCTGGTTGGAAGGTTGGGCTTTGCCAGCCGAGAGAGCTATTGAAGAGGTGCTGATGCCAGAGGATCGCTCGCCCCCGTCTTAGCCCACGATGCCCTGAACGGCCGCGCTTATGGCGATGGAAATCCTAAGGCCGCCGGAGGATTCCGCCAGTGCTTACTCCGCACTTGAGGGATCGAGAAGTCGGCGAACGGCGGAGATGCGATTGGCAGGAAGGCCTACGCGCTTGGCGTGTTCATGGATGATTGCCTCGTCGGAGGCGAGGTAGACGCAGTACACCTTGTCGCCGGTAACATAGCTATGGAGCCACTGGATCTCGGGACCCATTCCTTTCAAAACGTTGACCGACTTTTGGGAGACTTCCCGCAATTGGGCGTCGGTTAGATTGCCAGCCCCCGGGATTTCCCGTTCGATGACGAACTTTGGCATGAGCCTCCCTCTGAGGTGCAGAGATGCTAGCATGCAGATGGAGCAACTTCAAGACACTGGCCGAAGCTGCCTCGGTTAGCGAAAATGCCAGGAGCATTATGAAAGAGGTTGCCATGGATATTCGATCCCTTCAGAAGCCGTTGAAAGACCAATATCGCAGTGACCCAAATTCCTCCAGAATCACAATTCGGGCGAAGGGTGGACAGACAGATGGACCGGTGGCATGCTCCATCGACATCGGACGTGCCATCTACAAGGCCGAGGCCCATAAGGGAGTCGGAGGCGCTGGTGCCGGCGCTTGCTCCGGTGACCTTTTGCTTGGGGCTTTGGCGGCTTGTGCGCAGATTACCTGCCAGATGGTGGCAGCCGCTATGGGCATACCGACTGAACGCATCGAGGTCACGGTGGAGGGAGACTTAGATCTCCGCGGTACCCTCGGAATATCAAAAGACGTCCGGGTAGGCTTTGAAAGTATTCATCTTCATTTTGATGTTGCTGCGCCTAAGGCATCACCGGAACAACTGCGCGCATTGCAAGAGAAAACAGAACAGTATTGCGTGGTCATGCAGACGTTAATGCGACCGCCGAGTCTGCAGACCAAATGGGCTGATCACGATTGAAGAGCGGACGGGGTAAGCTTTAGGGGTCTGGACGAACAACAGTCAGCATAATCAAGGCCTCGCCGAAAGCCACGGGAAGTGCGCACGCGGCGCGCCGTTCATCAACGGAGACTCGCAAAACCCGATCTGCAGGTCATTCCGACGAGGGGTGCCCGGATCACGGGCATAGGAAAACTAACCCGGCTCGAGCGACAGCCGGTCTTCTTCTCTTTACTCTTTCCGAAAC
>DATNKA010000278.1:0-3941 GCA_035603655.1 Candidatus Acidiferrales bacterium
GCGGGATTTGGCTTCGTTGCGATCGTCCTGAAGTTTCTTCTCGTCACCACGCTAAGGTCTACGGCAAGGCTTCGGTAGGATCCCCTCCGATGTCGGTGCCCCATCTCGACACTCGCCATATCGACGGAAAGGTTTCCTTACTTTTCGGTCCTTACGCTGGTTTTTCAACAAAGTTCCTCAAGCATGGATCCTATCTCGATCTCTTCGGCTCCATTGATCCTGAAAACATTCTGCCATTGATGGCTGTTGGCATGAGTAACCTGGCTCTCGAAGAGTATCTGGTAGGTCAGCTTCTGGAGTCTTCGGGAGAGCGCTTCGCTGCACTTCGCGAATACTTTCCGAATGCAAGGGAAGAAGACTGGAGCGTCGAGGTAGCTGGACAACGTGTGCAGGTTATCAAGAAAGATCCGACACACGGTGGCGTCCTGCAATTCGGAACAGAACTCATTGCCGCATCGGACCGTTCCATTGTTGCGTTGCTAGGTGCCTCGCCTGGCGCCTCAACTGCAGTCTGGATCATGCTTCAAATCATTGAGCATAACTTTCCGCAAGAATTGAGGACTGAAGGATGGGAGGCCAAATTGAAAGAGATGATTCCTTCAGTCGGTCAATCGCTTATCGAGAATGCGGCTCTTTGCCAGCAGTTACGGGCCGAAACAGCGGCTATTTTGAACATCAACAGCATAACCACTAAAGGAGAAGGAAAATGATTCGAGCGTACCGGCTGTACACAGGTCCTGAGGGAGATTCCCATGTGGTACGAGGGACCGTAAATGAAGGTGCATTAGTGGATGTGAAAACAATCC
Organism: Candidatus Acidiferrales bacterium; assembly: GCA_035603655.1. GTDB lineage: Bacteria > Acidobacteriota > Terriglobia > Terriglobales > Acidobacteriaceae > Sulfotelmatobacter. Next base: position 807 of record DATNKA010000278.1, read on the forward strand.
ACTTCAAGGAAACGGCAGCACATTCCTCGTATGACTGGCATAACGATCCAACTCCGCAGTATGTAATTACCTTGAGCGGCATACTCGAATTTGCGACCGTTGGTGGCGAGACTTTCACGATTCATCCGGGCGATGTCCTCGTGGCAGAAGACAACACAGGTTCGGGTCATAAATGGCGTTTGATCAATGACGAGCCTTGGAAGCGAGCGTACGTGATCTTCAAAGAAGGCGCGGATCATCAGTTCACGCCCGATAAGGCGTAAGACTCGTGGATGGATCATAACTGGCAGTGTAGGTAAGCCGCTGTATTCTCTTGCAGCAACTGTACAAGGGAGCGGCGCGAATGAATTACAGGTACGCCCGACCAGGGCGATTATTGGAGCAGCGATATGGATAACTTGCTTGCGGCACGTTCCCAGATGGGCATGTCTTTAGCTTTCCACATCATCTTTGCGACGATTGGCGTTTCGTTGCCCTTAATGATGACCATCGCAGAATGGCGGTGGAGGTCTACAGGTGATCCGGCCTACCTTTTACTTGCAAAGCGCTGGGCGAAGGGGACAACCATCCTCTTCGCCGTCGGCGCTATCTCCGGTACTGTCTTGTCCTTCGAACTCGGTCTCTTGTGGCCGCGGTTCATGCAGTACGCAGGCGCCGTGATCGGAATGCCTTTTTCACTGGAAGGGTTCGCCTTTTTTACCGAGGCAATCTTTCTCGGGATTTACCTGTATGGCTGGAACCGGGTGCCGGGATGGTTTCACCTTCTCTCCGGCGTCACCGTGGCAATCAGCGGTGTCCTTTCCGCAATATTCGTCACCCTTGTGAACGGCTGGATGAATACGCCAACAGGCTTCGATATGGGGGCTGGAAAGTTCGCGAACATTCATCCGTTTGTTGCGATGCTTAATCCGGCAGGGATTCCGGAAGCCGTACACATGGTCTTAGCGGCGTATACCGCAGCAGGCTTTGCGACAGCCGGCATTCATGGATGGCTCCTCCTTCGGCGCGGTCGAAATCGATTCGATGAGGTAGCAATCGGAATCGCCTTGCTGGTTGGTGGTGTAGCAGTTCTTGTTCAAAGTGTGAGTGGGGACGCACTAGCCCGCATGGTCGCGGCGAGGCAACCGATGAAGCTTGCCTCGCTCGAAGGTCAATTCCAAACCGAGACGGGTGCACCGCTGCGCATCGGCGGAATTCCTTTTCCTGATGAACGCGAAACCAAGTATGCCATTGAGATACCGCACGGACTGAGCCTTTTGGGGTTTCATAAATACAATGCGCTGATCAAAGGACTTGACCAGGAGCCACAGTCCGACTGGCCGAATGTGCGGATTGTCCACATCTGCTTTCAGATCATGGTCGGCTGTGGGAGCCTATTGTCCCTCTTTGCTCTTGCAGGAAGGTGGCTAGCTTGGAGGAAAGGTCCGTTGACCGAGCACACGACGTTCATCAAGGCGCTCGTTCTCGTCAGCCCACTTGGTTTTGTAGCTCTGGAGGCGGGATGGATGGTGACGGAGTTAGGCCGTCAGCCCTGGATCGTCTATCACCTCATGCGCACCAAAGATGCAGTGACTTCGATGCCGAACGTAACGATCACCTTCACGGTGATGACAGCGCTATACGTGATTCTCGGAGTCCTCGTTGTCTGGCTATTGAGCAGGCATGTCATCGCGGCTCCGGAGGCAAAGCAGATCGAACATCCGGAGGTTCTCATATGAACGTATCTGTAATCCTTGCGGCGATTATGCTGATCTCGCTGGTGATCTACTCACTGCTCGGCGGAGCTGACTATGGCGCGGGCTTTTGGGATCTAGTCTGCTCTGGACCGCGAAAGCAGGGTCAGCGCGACCTGATTGCGAAGGCGATCCAGCCTGTATGGGAGACCAACCACATCTGGTTGATCCTGCTTGTCGTCCTGATGTTTTCCGGCTTCGCGCCGGCTTTCAGCGCGATCAGCGTAGCACTTGCTGCACCGGTCTTCCTGATTCTCCTCGGAATCGTTCTGCGCGGCTCGTCCTATGTGTTCCGGGCCTACTTCACCGGAAGCGTTCGGACGCAGCTCTATTGGGGCAAGATTTTCTCAATATCAAGCAGTCTTACGCCACTCTTCCTTGGGATCGTGATTGGGGCAATCTCCATTGATAACGTTCGCGTGAATGACGGAATCAGCGAGAACGGTTTCCTCAGAGCGTGGTTTCATCCGTTTCCGCTGGTCGTTGGTGTGCTTTCGCTTTCACTCTTCGCTTATCTATCAGCCTGTTATCTTACCGTCGAGACCGATGACCCGGCACTTCAGAATGACTTCAGGAACCGGGCCTTGTTCTCTGGGTTTGTCTCGATGCTTGTGGCATTCGCCACCTACGTCCTCGCTGGGAATTTCGCCTTGGAAATACGGAATGGCCTGTCTCGCGCTCCCTATGTCTGGCTGGTCGAGGCTGGCGCCGCCATCGCGGCATTGGTTGCCTTCCAGGCGCTCTGGTCGCGCAGCTATCCCCGTGCACGCATAGCCGCGGCAGCCCAGGTCGGGCTCATCGTGATCGGCTGGGGCCTTGCCCAGTATCCCTATCTCGTCCGGCCCGAACTCACGATATTCAATAGCGCCTCGCCACCAAACATCCTCGTGGACATCGAGATCGCTGTCGCATTGGGTGCCGTGATTCTGATTCCTTCGCTTGTCCTGCTACTTCTCATCTTCAAAAGGGATGGGAAATCAATCTCAGCCAGCGTCGATAAAACTGTGTCTGAAGCTTTCACCCGCGGAGAACTCTTATGATGCTTGTCCCAATTTCTAAACCTTTGCAGCGCGCACTTGAAGCATTATCCAATGAGACGGGAGAGGCGGACGCACTCTCCCATGGCCTCGGCATACCGGTGCACACGCTCTTCCAGATCTCAACGTCGGGGGCTCTTGTACAAGGGATCTACGAACGGGCCGTCTCCAGCACCTTCCTGCTGAACTATGGTGATTTCGGGATTGGTACATTCGACAATCTCGACGGGGAGATGGTTGTGCTGGATGGGGTCATCTATCAGGTGCGCAGCGATGGGACCGTGAACAAGATCGTTGATGACACAGGAACGCCCTTCGCCGTTGTGGTAAAGTTCGCGGCTGACCAAGACCAGACAATCGCAAGT
>DATNKA010000279.1:0-4653 GCA_035603655.1 Candidatus Acidiferrales bacterium
CCCACGGTAAGGGGCAGGACGGCGTGCGGGAAAAGGACAGTATCCCGCACCGGAAGCACGGGCAAAGCCCGTACATCATTTATTTCCCGGGTCTTAGCAATAGGCTCGGAAAGCGGCTGTTGGCTCATTGGCTCTCCTTGAGTGTAACTCACTCAAGCTTAGATGATACTCTTCCGGAAAGGTTTCAACCCATCCACTACTCTGAAGGTTTTTAGATTCTATCGGTATTTTCCTGCTGAGCACATGATGTCCAAGGTACCGGGGCTATTGCGGATGTGCGGGCCGGCTAATCGTCTAAAGTAGTCAATTTTACTTTTTTATGCTGCCGGGTAGATTCCTAACACCTTAACGAACTCCGCGACCTCGCTCAGGTGTCGGAGAGCATTGCGTGCGGGCTCATCGTCGCCGCGCAGGAAGTCAACGTAGAAGACGTATTCCCAAGGCCGTCCCCGCATGGGCCGAGACTCGATCTTGCTCAGACTAATATCGCGCAGCGCGAAGACGCTGAGCGACTTGAAGAGGGCACCGGGCTGGTTCTTCAGCTTGTAGGCAATGGAAGTCTTGTTGGCTCCTGGCGGAATCAGGCGCTGGTAGGGGTTTGCGGTTGCCGCTCTCTTCTTCCGCGGGGCTCCCGTTCGCGACTTTGCTGTTAACAGGCGGATTAACAAAAAGCGCGTAAAGTTGCGTTTGTCGTCTTCGATGCCCTTCTGAAGAATCTTCCCGGAATATTCGCGAGCGGCGTGCCGTCCGGCGATGCCGGCGGCATCCCGAAGACCCTCTGCCAAGACGTGTTTGACGCTTCCGGCCGTATCGTAGAACGGAACCGGCTCGATCTCCGGGTGGCGGCGAAAGAAATCGCGGCACTGATCGATGGCCACCGGGTGCGAGAATGCACGGCGCAGAGCACCGAGTTTCACGCCCGGCGCTGCGATCAAATTATGCACGATACGCAACCGGAACTCGGCTTGAATAAATACGTCCCGCGTCACCAGGAGATCGGCGTGCTCGGCTACTGTACCGGCCAGCGAGTTCTCGATGGGAATGACCGCACCTGCTACCGAACCGTTTTTGACCCGGTCGAAGACATCCGCGGATCGCGCGCAGGGGACGATAGAACAGCGCGGCACCATGTGCTCCGCAGCTTCGTGGCTGAAGGAACCGAGCTCGCCTTGAATGGCGACTTTGATGGCGTCGACTTTCACCACAGGCAAGTTAGCTGGAGAGAGTGCGGAACGCAAATTGTTTCGGCAAAGTCCATAATTTTTGGGCTACCGCTTAGACCAGCGCCTTCTCCAATACCAAAGCATCGACTCCGTTGAAATAGTAGCGAGGAAGGGTTCTGATCACGGTATAACCCTGGCGCTTGTAAAACGATAAGGCTGAAATATTATCCACGGCAGTCTCTAGTTCGACGGCGCGGCATTCGGCGAGGATCAACCGGTCTTCGGCTGCGCGCAGCAGGAGCGATCCCACACCGAAGCGGCGCGCGGATGCAATCACATCGATGGTGATGATGTGACCGCGGGCGCGGGCGCCCGCTTCGGCTACGATGAAACCAACCATGCCGGCATCCATTGGCGGAGAATGTTTTGCGTCTTTTGCGGAAACGATACCGGTGGCATGCTTTGGTTCCGCACTCACCGCTACCAGCGTGAACGATGCCCGCCGCTTCATGTACAGCCTCAGCTCCGGCCGGGAATAGGAAATGCCGGGAGGAAAACAGGTTTGGTCAATGCGCCAAAGCGTGTCGAAATCCGCACTCTGAGAGTCACGAACAGTAAAGGGCACGGGGCCATTGTAGCCGCGAGTCGCGGGCGCAAAACCGGAGGGCTTTCCTCTGTTTTTCCCCTAGTTTTCCACAGCTCGATGAGCTCGGCGCGCCGGAATTATGAATTGGAGGCGATTGGCCCTTGCTTCGTCCGCAACCTCGGACGTACCATGAGCATCAGAGGAAAGCGTGTGGGACGCCTTCTCCTGATTGACGTGGTCGCTTCGGTTGCCGTTTTGGGGCTGTGGTACCTCGTGTTTTCGCATTACAACCGAAAAAAAGGCGCGACCGCCTTGCGCTGGGTCCAGAACGCATGCGCTGGCAAGGGACGGATTCTAGATTCCCGCTGGCTGGGAACTTCCCGCCTGCAAGCCCGACTGCATTTTCCCTCCCGTTGGTTCGAGAATGCCCGCGTCACGGTAAAATTTCGTCCCCGCGCTCTCCCTATTCAGTGGCTGATAAGCTGCTGCCACAAACAAAAAGAAACATTGACCTTCGAAGCTGATCTGGATGGGTCGCCGACTTTTCGCTTGGAAGTTCTTCGCCATCGCTGGTGTGCTCATAACCGTGGGATTTCTTCTCGCAAGCGCGATGATCGCGAGTGGGACATCTACGAACCCGGGCCGGTTATCCTTACCACGCGGACGCACTGGAAGCAGGATCCTTCGGCCGAGTTGAACGCGCTGATGTCGGCGCGGCGGCAGGATATTTTGCAAGTGCACTTCTGTCCGGAATCGCCGCAATTTTCCGCCACCGTTCAACTGGAAGCCTTGGCCGATCCCGACGCCGCCGCGGAATTCGTCAGTGCTCTTCGCGAAATCGCAGCGGGAGCTTCAACGCACCGCCAATAAGAATGGTGCCGGTTGCTGAATTCACACCACGGCTGTCGTCAGTACCCATCACGGAAACTGAATCTGAATTCCCTAGTTCGGGACGGCCGAGTATCGATGAAACACTCCCCAACTAAGGTGAGCCCTATGCCTCGATTTTTTCGGTTTCTTCAAGTCCTGCTGGTGGCACTCTGGGTTTTGCCCATCTCTGTTTCGTGGGCACAAAACCCTACACCACCCCAGCTTCAACCTCGGCCGGCCGAGCCGGAAAAAAACCCTTCCCCTCCACCCGCAGATCGGCGAATTGAACTTAATGTTCAGGTCACCGACAAATCCGGCGCGCCCGTTCGGGGATTACAAAAAGAAGACTTCACGGTGGTGGACGACAAGCGGCCGCAGAACATCCTCTCGTTTCGGGCAGTAGACGAACAAGCCGCCCCGGTTGAGATCATTCTTGTAGTGGATGCCGTCAACGCTTCCTTCCAGGCCGTTACCTACGAGCGAACTGAGTTGAAAAAATTTCTGCTGCAGAATGGCGGCAAACTCGCTCAGCCAGTATCGCTCGTCATCTTTGCCGACACCGGGACGAAGATGCAGCAAGGTTCTTCTCGCGATGGAAACACCCTGGCCGCGCTATATGACCAATACGAAACGGGACTGCGGATTATTAATCGCTCTCAGGGAATTTACGGTGCGGCCGAGCGTTTCACATTGTCGCTTCGCACGCTCACTTCTCTCGCGGACTACGAAGCCAAGCAACCCGGCAGGAAGCTAATGATCTGGTTCAGTCCGGGATGGCCGCTGCTCACGGGACCCCGGATTGAATACACTCGTAAGGATGAAGAGGGATTCTTCAACTCGATCGTGGCTCTCTCGAACGAATTGAGAGCAGCTGACGTAACCCTTTATAGCATTGATCCACTAGGCCTGGCAGATGCTGGCGGCGTTCGGATTTCGTATTATGAAGAATTCTTGAAAGGAGTACCGTTCGCGAGTCGAGCGCAGGCGGCCAATCTGAGCCTGCAGGTGCTGGCCGTGCAAAGTGGCGGACGGGTCCTTAATTCCAGCAATGACATCACTGGAGAAATCGCCAATTGCACCTCCGACGCCAACGCCTACTATGTTCTCTCATTTGAAGCGGCGCACGCGGACCATGCCAATGAGTACCACGCGATCGAAGTGAAAACCGACAAATCGGGCGCTAAACCGCGCACGCGGACCGGCTACTACGCCCAGCCCTGATTCGTTACGATGGCTAGATGTGCTCGCTTCAGTGCCGTCCTCTTCGCGCCAGCGATTCGGCCCTGGTCGAGCATTGCGGAAGCGCGAGATCTTTCTTTCCTGGCGCCAGACGGTATGCTATCGTCCGGGCCATGAGCAACCGCGGTTTCGACAATTCAACGCCACAGTTCGGGACGGCCGAGTATCTCGGATCGGCTGGTGCCGACCATTGCCACTTCTGTCAACAACCCATCGCAGGAAGCTATTACCGGATCAATGGCGAGATGGCGTGTCGCGCTTGCACCCAAAAAGCGCAGACCGAACTGCCAACAGAGAGTCACGCCGCCTATGTGCGCGGTGTTCTGTTCGGCGTCGGCGCCGCTATTGCGGGGCTGATTTTGTACGCCACGTTCGAGATCATGACCGGCATCATCATTGGCTACATCTCTCTGGCCGTCGGTTGGATGGTGGGCAAAGCCATGATGAAAGGATCGAACGGGCACGGCGGACGCCGCTACCAGATCACCGCAGCTGTGCTCACCTATGCGGCGGTGTCCATGGCTGCAATCCCCATCTGGATTCACTATGCGGGCGAGCACAAGCAGGCGCAACGTAGCGCGCAGCAATAACAACAAAAACTGGCGGATGAACAGCGCGAGTTTGAAAAAGAATCCGGACGGCCGCCGGAAGCAGCGCCCGTTGAACCTGCGATCCACCGCGGCCCAGCATTATTGCAGCTGGCCTTTCTCGGACTCGCATCACCTTTTCTGGAGCTGGCCGACCCCCTCCATGGAGCCATCGGCCTGTTCATTCTTTTCATAGGGATTCGCATCG
>DATNKA010000280.1:0-2244 GCA_035603655.1 Candidatus Acidiferrales bacterium
TTCGAGGAACTCAGGGCCATCTGCGACAGGTATCGGAATTCTGACAATCTCTTCTATGCATTTCGCATTGATGGTCACTTTGACCACATCCACACTCGCGCCCTGAAAGCCACCCTGGAAGATCTGCCTTTGGCCAAAGCCGCGGCGGTCCAGCCAGAGTTCGATTTCAGGGACATCCGCGGGACGCTCGTCGGGATATGGGCTCCGCAATTCGCGAGCGCCTTCAATGTAGTGGGATACCACTTCCACTTCCTCTCCGAGGACCGGACGAAGGGAGGCCATCTGCTTGAGTGCAGCGGCACGAACCTTCGAGTCCGAGTGGAGAAGCTGAACGACTTCCATCTGTCCCTTCCTGAGTCTGAGGAGTTCCTAAGAGCCGACCTCACAAAAGATCCCTCAAAGGATCTCGCCTACGCTGAACAACCCCACAAAAAGGAAAACGTCTAATGTCCAACGAACCGAAACACAATGAGCCTACCGGTGCAGATATCGTCGTCAAAACGCTTGAACAACAGGGCGTGAAATGGATCTTCGGGATTCCAGGCGCGAAGATCGACAAGGTCTTCGATACTCTCGTTGATTCCTCTATTCAAACAGTTGTTTGCCGGCACGAGCAAAACGCTGCGTTTATCGCGGGTGGTATCGGGCGTATGACGGGAAAGGCCGGTGTGGCGATCGCCACCTCCGGTCCTGGCGTTTCAAATCTCGTCACTGGGCTGGCGACCGCGAACACAGAGGGTGATCCGGTGATCGGTCTCGGTGGCGCCGTACCTGTGGCTGACAGATTGAAGAAGACTCATCAGTCGCTGGACAACGTCAATCTTTGCAGGCCTGTGACGAAGTTCAGCGCGGAAGTGGACTCACCCGAGTCTGTCTCGGAAGTTCTGATCAATGCATTCCGCAGCGCTGAGTCCGGCCGGCCAGGCGCCGCCTTCGTGAGCCTTCCCACAGACATCATGGGGGCGCCCGCCAAATGCGGCGTTATTACCCCTCCCACGCACTCCGCAGCAGGTCCCGCAGACTCCGCCGCCATCAAGGAAGCTGCTCGCCTTATCAATCAAGCGAAGAGGCCAGTGGTACTCCTTGGCCTCCTGGCAAGCAAACCTGAGAACGCAGCTGCAGTTCAGGAATTGATCGCCAGCGGAAAACTTCCGGTTGTTGGGACATTCCAGGCCGCGGGCGCGATCTCGGCAAATCTGTTCAGTAGCTTTGGCGGACGTGTCGGTCAGCTTAGTAATCAACCAGCGGACAAGATCCTCGCCGCGGGAGACCTGGTGATCACGATTGGGTACGACCCCGTCGAATACTGGCCATCCATCTGGAATAAAGGCAATAAGCGCACCATCGTACATCTGGATTTGCTTCCAGCCGATATCGACAACTCCTATAGCCCGGCGGTTGAGCTGATTGGAGATATCGCGGCGACGATTCGGCTATTAACGCCTCTCATCTCGCACTCCGCCCCCGATGCGGTCATCAAGGGATTGCTCGACAACATCGCGGAAGCTCGTCAGGAGTTGGCACGATCCTCTGCGGCGATGAACGGAACTCCAATCCATCCACTAAGGCTCGTCTCTGAACTACAAAACCTTCTCACACCTGATACCACGCTTTGCCTGGACATGGGTTCCTTCCATCTTTGGATGGCAAGACACCTCTATAGCTTCCGATCGCGACAGATGCTCATCAGCAACGGTCAACAGACACTCGGAGTCGCACTTCCGTGGGCTATCGCAGCCACGCTCGTTCGCCCAGCCGAAAAGGTCTTGTCGATCTCCGGCGACGGTGGTTTCCTGTTTTCGGGTATGGAGCTTGAGACTGCCGTGCGGCTCCAGTCCCACCTTGTTCACATGATCTGGATCGATGGCACCTACAACATGGTCGCCGTCCAGGAAGAACAGAAGTACGGCCGCCCCTCGGGCACGACGCTCGGCCCAATTGATCCCGTAAAGTATGCGGAATCGTTCGGAGCCCATGGTTTCATGATTCAGTCTCCGGACCAGATCCAGGGAGTGCTTAAGCAAGCCTTCGACACTCCTGGTCCCGTACTCATCGGGGTACACGTAGACTATCGCGACAATCACAAGCTCTTCGAGCTGGTGAATGAACGGAGTATTCACTAATGCCTGAGGGGACTACTCAGACGGGCAGTTCCCGGTCGGGGCATTCATAACTAACGAAGCTACTCCGCCGATGAGTACACAATCGCACAAACAGGACAAAACGAGATATTAAGAAGTTTCA